>JAZQHQ010000030.1:0-17753 GCA_045540675.1 Alistipes sp.
GTCACAAATTATTGGTGCGATAACTATATGTTTAAGTATTAAAATATCACAGTAGAAGTTTTAGCACAGATGATTAGAGAAAAAGAGATGAATTAGTTTTGAATTAAAAACTACAAATAAGTAATGAAGAATAGATGAGTAATAAATCAAAAAAGAGAAAAGATCATCATTAAACAATAGTATTAGTTATTGAATCATTAATGAAAAGAATACATCTATTATAGAATAGTTATTATAAGTAATTATAGATTTATTAATAAAGAAGTAAAGAGAAAGGAGAGAAATATAATAAGAGAACAAATAGTTAGGAACAATCTCAATTATGTTGTTGATAATAAGAGCATTATAAGGATTGTTAATTACACTATTGAAATCAGGTAGAAGAAACCTTTGAGTATACTTTGCCAGGTGAAAGATTTAGGCTACTTTTGCAGATACAAGGCACTATTTTTCTGAGACCTATATGTGACCATATGGTAAAAAATAGTGGTTGAAATGGTCTGTAAATACTTGTAGTAAGGATTTTAATAGGTGAACAACATCCCCATCTTCCACCCGAACAAGACAAACGAAGCAAGGAGATGTCGCAAAGCGGCATCTTTTTGTTTCCCATACCTTGATTTAATACCTCTTCAAAATAAAGACAAGGCTGCCTAACAAGTTTTTTGTCAGGCAGCCTATGCACTCAACTTAATCGTAGCGGTCGTCTATTGTCTTACTTATAACTTCGCTTTCGGTGCGCCCTGAATACCGAGCGAATCCTTCTCTCGCTGGGTGAGGATAAGGTCTTTGTCCTCTGCACCGAGGGTGCGGTAATACTCGTTTATGCCATAGACCACATCCTCACGGTTGTAGTAGGCTGCGAGGTAGTAGAGGCGCGAGAGCTCGTCAAGGCGGTCATACATAATATCTGCCACCAAGTCGCCCTGTAAACCATCGAACTGCAAGTAGTACTCGATATAGTCGATAAGGTTATCGCCATACGCCAATAACAACGCATCGCCCTTCTCGTTCAAGCCAAGGTCGTAGTAGCACTCAATAAATGGGAAGGTGTTAGCCTCCGTAAATCGAAGTTGGTCTATCGGCAACACCTCCAAACCTCTGTCGAGCAACTCCTCGGCACGAGTAAGGCTCTTTGCATCGCCTCTGCGTATATACTCGCGGGCAACACGCGCAAACGCCTCGCGTGCACGCGACACCTGCAAGTTGTACTGCGTGAAGTAATCGACATAGACACGCTTGTCGGCGATGTTGCCGTAACGCATCGTATTCATCAACTTGTCGTAGGCATAGTCGGCATCTATGCGACCGATGCTCCACGAATCCTTGTACGGAGTGAGAATTGGCACAAAGCGGTATGCGTAGCCGTCAAACTGCAAGTAGTCCAACAAGCCGAACTTCTGCAACACATAGACCTGCGTGAAGTATATCGGGCGTTTCCAAGCGAAGTGCGAGAGCATATCGAGCAACATCAACTCCGAGCGCGAGAGCGAGGTGGCATTGATGTTGATATAGACGGTATCGACCATCAAATCTCTATCCTTCTCCGCCACAATCCCCGAAGCGATAGCCGCATCTTTATCCACAGGCAGAGCAATGCGTTTTGTCGGGATATAGTCGGCAGGCTCGCCATAGCCGAGGTCCATCTTTGTACGGCGGTCATCGCTGCGTACAAACTCCATAACCTGCTTGGCATCGACCACACGGTCAATCTGTGAATTTACAGGAATCCAATCGTTTACGAAGGTATATTTGTGGCTCGGCAACGAGAACGGAATACCCTCCGCATCGTTAGCCTTGCACTTCATCTCATCGACATACCACTCGCCATCGAGATAACTCGAATTCATAATGCGGACATCGGTACGCACGCCATCAACTTCCTGATTGAACCACAACGGGAAGGTGTCGTTATCACCATAGTTTACAATTATCGGACTTACCCCCTCCTTCTCAACAATCGAAGAGAGGTAGTTGTAACCCAAATCACGCGCCATGGTGCGGTGTGAACGGTCGTGATCGTCCCAATTCTCTGCGCAGAGAATACCCGGCACTGCCATCGCCAACACAGTAGCAGTTGCAGCTGCCACTTTGTGGTGCTTCTTCAATGCCTTTGTCAAGAGGTCGTAGAGAGCCAAAACGCCCAAGCCTATCCACATCGAGAATGCGTAGAACGAGCCGGCATATACATAATCGCGCTCACGCACCTCACCCGGTGAGGAGTTGAAATATACGACCAGCGCAATACCCATCATCACAAACAACCACATCACAACGGTAAAGTTGCGAGGGTCACGATTGAGTTGGTAAATCAGACCGATAATACCCAACAAGAACGGCAACAGATAGTAGGTATTTCTCGCCTTGTTGTTCTCCATCTCGCGCGGAAGGTTGGTCTGCGGACCGAGATATGCCGAATCTATCGCCTTGATGCCCGTAAGCCAATTGCCGTTGGTAATTGTTACCGCTTCCGCCTGAATATCGTCTTGGCGACCAACAAAGTTCCAGAGGAAGTAACGCCAATACATATAGTTGAGCTGATAGGAGAAGAAGAAGTTCAGATTCTCCAAGAATGTAGGCTCAACAATTGTGCGAGAGTACTCGCCATCGTGATATGTCACCTTACGACCAAAGTCCAACACCTCGGTACGCTGTGGCTTACCCTTCTCATCGTAGATAATTTCTCCCTTCTCATCACGCACAAAATCCATCTTCGTACGATATGCCGCCCAAGGCTTGTAGTCCTGCTCCTTCTTCATATAGTTCCACATTCGTGGGAAGAGGTGCTTGAACTTATCGGGATAGACATAGTCATCAACCGTAGTGCGCTTCTCGTACCGCTTTTTCTCCGAGTTGTAGTGGTAGAACGACTTCTCGGTGTAGTCCTCAACAGGTGCTGCATACGATGCTCCGTACAATAACGGGCGATTACCATATTGGTCGCGGTTGAGCATCGACAACAACGCCGTAGGGTTGTCGGGATTGTTCGAGTTCATTGGCGGATTTACCGCTGCACGAATAGTTACCGAAGCGTACGAAGAGAAGCCGAGCATAATCATCGTAACAGACACCGCCACCAAGTTCCAGATGCGATGACCTTTGCGGTGAGTGATATAGATTGCAGTGCCGAGCAGTGCAAACATCGCAAAAGTAAAGACCACAATACCCATATTCACGGGCGCACCGAGTGTATTGACAAAGAATACATCGACCATTGCACCGAGATATACGGTGTAAGGGATAATAATTCCGTTAATGACGAGCAGTATCGCACACGCCAACAGCGTTACGAGGAACAATCCTTTGAGGGTTATGTTCTTGTACTTGCGGAAGTAGTAGATAAACACCAACGCAGGGATAGTCAGCAGGTTGAGGATATGCACACCTATCGACAAGCCCATAAGGTAGGCTATAAGGATAATCCATCGTGCCGCGTGAGGCTCGTCAGCCTCCTCCTCCCAGCGTAGCATCAACCATACGACCAATGCCGTAAACATTGACGATAGCGCATATACCTCGCCCTCGACAGCCGAGAACCAGAAGGTGTCGGTGAAGGTGTAAGCCAACGCTCCCACTGCTCCCGCACCGAGTACCGCAATGGCGTTTGCCGTAGTGAGAGGCTTACCCTCGCGGGTAAAGAGTCGGCGAGCGATGTGGGTGATTGTCCAAAAGAGGAACAAGATGCAGAAGGCACTTGCCAAGGCATTCATTCCATTCACCATGTGTGGTACATAGTGTGTTGATGGCGCAAACAGCGTGGCGATGCGAGCCAAAAGCATAAAGAGTGGCGCACCCGGTGGGTGACCAACCTCCAATTTGTATGAAGTGGCTACAAACTCGCCACAATCCCAAAGCGATGACGATGGCTCGATAGTCAGCAGATAGGTAGTTGCTGCGATAGCGAATACCACCCAGCCGACAATTCGATTCCAACGCTTGAATATATTTTTCTCCATAATATCTGCGCGTTTATGCAATAAACGCACAAAGTTAGGAAAAAATTGAGAATTAAAAGTGAAATTTGTGAAAATTAACCCTTTATGCGCCAATTTGCGCCCACGGAAAACTATGGTACGGGGTCATATCCCGAGCCTCCCCATGGATGACAACGGGCAATGCGTTTTGCTGCAAGCCAACAGCCCTTTACAACACCATACTTCCGTATAGCCTCGATGGCATATTGTGAGCAGGTTGGAGTATAGCGACACGCAGGGGGAGTAAGCGGAGAAATACACCTCTGATAGAAGCGTATCAAACCGATAAATGGTAACGATGCCACTCTACGACAACTACTTGCTAATCGTCTCCAAAATTCGCTTCGTGGCATTCTCAATAACCTGATAATGAAGTATCTCCTTCGAGGAGTAGATAAGTGCAATCTGCATTTGGCGAGGGAAATCGCTCGACAACAATATCTCTTTGTTCTGACGATACGCTTCACGCATTCTACGGCGCACTACATTGCGTTTGTTAGCGCGTTTGAGGAATTTTTTCGGGGTAGAAAAGAGAATTTCGGCACCCATTTTATCTGCCGATTCGGTATAGACCACATAACGCAACGGATAGATAAAACCACCCTTCCCCTCGGTGAAGAGGCGGCGGATAGCTCCAAATGAGCGCAATCTCTCCGATTTAGAAAGTCTGTTGTCCATATACGCTGTGGGTACGGGGTACACTCCCTCTAAATGCCCCCTCCCAAAAAAAAGACTACTTTTTACTGCGTCCCTTCTTTTGAAGGCGACTCTGTTGGGTGCGCAAAAACTCCTCCTTGCGCTCATCACTAACAAAAGCAACATCCTCAATGGTTTCGCCCTTGCGAACACTCTGAATGTATATATCCACAGCCTTGGCAAGAGATGGTGCAACAGCTGTCGGTGCGTTCGCCTTGACATGGATACCGCTTTCGGTAGCGAGTTTGAGTGTGCCTTCGCCAAAAGTTGCAATATTCGGCATATCCTCAACTGCCATCTTCTCGCAGATACTCTTAACATCCCAAGGCGAGTAGAGCAACACGAGGTCATACTCCTTCAACTTCTCTGCCGAGATGTCGGTAGCAACCGTACGCGCCAAGATGATAGGGGTATGGTTGATGTTCAGACGAGCAAGAGCCTCCGGAATCTCCGGTTTGTGTGGCTCGGAGAGCGATAGAAGGAACTTCTCGGTCTTATTTTTCACAACGAGCTCCACCAAACCTTGGAATGAACCATCG
Organism: Alistipes sp.; assembly: GCA_045540675.1. Classification (GTDB taxonomy): domain Bacteria; phylum Bacteroidota; class Bacteroidia; order Bacteroidales; family Rikenellaceae; genus Alistipes. Next base: position 5,210 of record JAZQHQ010000030.1, read on the forward strand.
GCAAACGAAATTTTACGCTTGCGATAGACAATATATTTTTGGAGGTAGAGTGCGATGCTTTCGGTCGAGCAGATATACTTCATTGTCTCAGGTACGGTAATGCGGGCATCTTCACAAATGTGGAAGAAGCTGTCGATTGTGGTACGCGAAGTGAAGATTATCGCCGTATGGTCGAGAATGTTGATTCTCTGACTGCGGAACTCTTTTGGGGTAATGCCTATAACTTTGATAAGCGGGTTGTAATCAATCTCAACTCCAAGACGCTTCGAGAGTTCGTAAAACGGGGATTTCTCAATAATGGTTGGAGCGGGTTGTGCAACGAGAATTTTGTTTATGGTATTACTCATACATTTACTTTTCCTTCTCTTCCTTTCTATCTGTTTTTATACTCCTCCTCGCACTATCGGAGCAACAAGCAACGACAATGGGAAGATTTCCAGGGCGCAAAGATATAAAATCCAATGGAAAATAGAAAATCTTTGCGCTCGAAAGAGCGAAAAAGTCTCTTTAATAAACAAAATAAGCGATAGCGAACATATTGCAACAGAGGCATAAAGAGCAATTCGCGTTGCCAAGCCTTCGGTAAGCAGGGCGAAAATCAGCAGTGGAGAGATTGCGATGATGGTGGTTGTAAAATGGAGCAGTTTTATATGCCAAATATCGTTGCAGGCACTACTACGCTCACTCACTATGCCTATTATATAGAGCAGACCTCGCTCCAAAGCTACCACTGCAACTATTGAAACAAAGGTATAGAGTCCTATCTCCCAGACAGTCATTGCACCAAGAGGGGCAAATAGCGACATATACTCCGGTATTACCAGCAATCGCATCGCCAGCAACGCAATAAGCGAAAAGCCTGCCAGACTTGTGGTTATTTCCACATTGCGGATATCCGCAGCAAAGGAGTGCAAATCGCTTCTGTCACCCCGTTTGCTTACCATCGAGATAATCAGATAGCGGAAAAGGTCTAAATAGCGAACAGAGATAAAGATAAAGAGCAGTGCCACCAAAGCCGTAGCAACCTGATACATAGAGCCCAAAGAGGCGAGTCCCGTTTGGGCTCCCATATCGCTACTCTCTACCAGCCTGCTTACCTCACCGAACAACTCTTCGGCAGATATTTTGTTTAACTCCTCCATTCTCTTGCCATTAAGCTTTTCTAAGGGTTATGCGGAATGTTGTACCCTTGCCAATCTCTGACTCTACAACGGCTATCTTTCCTTTGTGATACTCCTCGACAATACGGCGTGAAAGCGATAAACCGAGTCCCCATCCGCGAGTTTTTGTTGTATATCCGGGCTCAAATATGCGCTTCCACTTCGACTTCGGAATACCTTTTCCCGTGTCCGATACCTCCACCCAGGCATACCTCTTATCCGAACCTATCGTAACTTTGATTTCACCATGTCCCTGCAAAGCATCGAGGGCATTTTTTAGCAGGTTTTCGACCACCCACTCGAATAGAGCCTCGTTGATATTTGCTTTGACGGTATCTATTGCCAAACCATTGTAGTCGATAGTCACATTGCGTGGTACTCGCTTACGGAAATACATCACCGAGTTGCCAATGACCTCATTTAACGACTTTGTTGCAAGCGGAGTCTCGGAGCCGATTTTAGAAAATCTATCGACTATCTTCATCAGATGTGTCAAATCTTTCTGCATCTCATCTACCGCCATCTGGTCCACGGGTTGCTCGCGCAAATACTCTATCCAACCGAGTAACGATGATGTTGGTGTACCGAGTTGGTGGGCTGTCTCCTTGGCAAGACCTACCCATACGCGACTCTGCTCGCTCTGCTTCATCGAACGAAACGCCACAAAGACCACCAATACGAAGACCACAATAATCAGAATCTGAATATATGGGAATATGTAGAGCAGTTGCAGCGTGAAAGAGTGTCCGTAGAATATAATATGGTTGTGAGCATTTGTCCACCAAAATTTCACAACTATCGGAGTATTATCCTTCGCCATACGGTCGAGGGCGCGATGCAGATGTTCGGGCGATTCGATAACATCGTGAGGAATAAGATGGTGCGAAATAACTCGCAAATTCTCATCGGTTATTATAAACGGAATGTTGTTGCGGTTGTTGATAATACTTGTGACAAGCGGGTCGTTTATGTAGTCACCCATAGCATCACGATTGACGCGCTCCATTGCTGCTGCCCACAACTCCACATCGTGCTTCTCCTTGCGATGAAGGTCCTCTGCCATACGATTGGTCAGCAAGAGCGATACGGTAATAAAGATGGTGGCGAGAATCAAAACCACGACTCGCCCATTCTCCAATACCTTATTTTTCAATCGAAGAAACATCCTCTGTGCTCTACTTTCGTTGGGTATTCTGCTTTGTTGTTATGCGCTCATATTCCGCTTTGTCGCACAGAAGTTTTATTGCCTCCTGTACCTCTTCGTCATCGCGTAACGAGTTGGCTATAACACCCGTAGCGTATGCGTATCGCAATACGATATTCTGATTTATCTGTTCGATAATCTCCTTGCGGAAAGTCTCCAAATTACTTCGCTTATCATCTTTCAGCCCCTTATCGATAGCATCGAGAGCCTCATTGAGCGAGGTGTTGCGCTCCTTCGCGAGAGCCTTGCGCAACTTTTCGAGCGTAGCGCGCGACTCCGACTTATACGGAACATCGCGCTTCATTGTCATAGCTACAAAATCTTCGTAGTCGGCATCGGTTATCGAGAATGTCTTGACATCTATCGCCTTCGAGCCATTGCGCTTGATGTAGTCATCGCCAAAATCTTCAATTATTCCCATAAGGTAGAGCGTAACGGCAAACGAACTGATATATTTCGGTGCAATTTTCTTGTCGGGCATAATTCCTCCTCCATCGTAAACCTTGCGACCACGAGCGGTCTTGAACTCCTTGATAAGTGAGTCGGCAACTACTTCGGCACGACCATCGGTGGAGTAGTTCACTGCCTGTATGCAACGCCCCGAAGGGATATAGTATTTTCCCACCGTAATTTTTGCGTAGGAGTTATAGCCGAGAGGTGCGGTACTCTGCACCAAACCCTTGCCAAAACTGCGCTGACCAATCAGCACACCTCTATCCAAATCCTGAATTGCTCCCGCCACAATCTCGGCAGCCGATGCACTATTTCCGTTTATCAACACAGCCAATGGGGTGTTCGGCAACAACGGCTCATACTCGGTGTAGAGTTTGTGTGACTTATCGCCACGACCACGCGTCTCCACTACCATAGTTCCCTTTGGCACAAAGAGCGACAACACACTCACTGCCGAGTGTAACAGACCTCCGCCATTGTTGCGGTAGTCGAGAATTAACGAGCGCAGCTCACCTTCGCTCTGCAAGCGAAGAATTGCAGCACGCATATCATCGTAGCACTTATCCGTAAAGTCGGCGTGACGAATATAGCCTACACCCTCTGCCACATATCCTGCGTAGGTGATGCTTGGAATGGCGATACGGCGGCGGCGAATTTTCAACTCCTCACGCTCGCCTGTCAAAAGACGCTCTATGGTAACTTTTACCGTGGTATTCGGCTCTCCACGAAGTCGTTTACTTATCTCACCGACATCCTGTTTTGCCATATCCTCGCCATTGATGGCCACGATTTTATCGCCAATCTTCAATCCGCACTCATCGGCAGGAGAACCTTTGTAAGGCTCGGCAATAATAACATAATCGCCCTTCTTGCGAATCAATGCTCCGATACCTCCATAGCGACCTGTGGTCATTGCCTCGAAATTGGGCATATCCTTCTCGGGGATAAAATCGGTATAGGGGTCTAACTTCGATGTAATACCCTCGGCTCCGTTCCGCATCATCTCGTCAGCATTCACCTCATCGACATATTGAGTAGCGATGGCGTGCATGAGATTGACCATAATCTCCATATTACGCCCCAAGCCGAAGTCGTTGCGCGTGGCAAAAAGACCTCCTACCAAAAGGGCAGCGAGTGCCACCCCTAAAAATGTGTATTTCAGAAATTTTCGCTTCATCTCTTAAATTTCACCCGCCTCTCTGCGGTGTTTGTTCGTAATAAATCGCTCGGCATCAAAGGCAAAACGCACCGACAACGAGCGCAATCCATCAACCTCAACTTGGGTTCCGTTTTGGCGCACAACAACCTCATCTTCATAGAGTTTTACCAAACGGCGCAGCCCTCTTGTGCGATAGACCAACTCTTTTTCATCGCCTTTTACCAACTCCAAGCCCGACACCTCGGCAGCCATCGTAAACTCCTCGCGGTCGGCAGCTATATCTCCCTCGAAATGCCTCTTGGCGAATCCAAAGAAGGGATAGGTTACCGCCAGCAGAATTGTCGCAACAACCATTCCCCAACCTCGCCAAGTGGCAAACAACAACTGCCAACGCTGTGCGAATGTAATAGGTGCATGCTCCGAGTAGTGCATCAATGCCATCAACGCTACATACAAAACGCACAAGGCGACAAAATATTTTACACTTCTTAAAAGGTACTTCTTCATATAATTCTCAACTCTTAATTTTTAATTCTTAATTTATGGAAAGTATTGCCTCCGCTATACTTTCCATCAACCATTTCGGCGTTGAGGTTGCACCGCAGATGCCAACGCTCTCTGCCCCTTCAAACCACTCCTTTTGTAGTTCGCTTGCCTCCTCAATATTGTACGAGCGTTCATTCTCCTGACGGCAGATGTTGTATAGCACCTTGCCGTTGCTCGACTTGCGACCGCAGACAAAGATTATGACATCGTGCTGTCGGGCAAACTTGCGCAGATGCTCCTCGCGTGAGGATACTCGGCGACAAATTGTATCATCAACCGTAAGCATATCGTTACTCGGTAGCCGCTTCGTCATCACTTGCGCCAAACGATTGAACTTCTCGATGCTCTGCGTAGTCTGCGAGAGGAAATATATCGGGCGAGAGAAGTCTATCTGCTCCAAATCATCTTCGCACTCCACAACCACAGCCTGTTCGTTGACCTGTCCTGTCAAACCCACAACTTCGGCGTGTCCGCGTTTGCCTAAAATAACTACTGTGCCACCTACTGCACACATCTTCTCGTATGCCACCTTTACTTTGCGTTGCAGTGCTGCCACTACGGGGCAGGTGGCATCTATAACTTTGATGCCGTACTCCTTTGCCAAGGCGTAGGTTCGGGGTGGCTCACCATGCGCACGAATTAACATTCGTTCGCCCGCTATGGTTGGTATATCTTCGTGCGAGATAGTTCGCAATCCCAATGCTTCGAGTCGTTGTACCTCAACGCGGTTGTGGACAATATCTCCAAGCGAGGCTATTGCACCACTCTGCAATGCCCCCTCTGCCTCTGATATGGCTCGTACCACACCAAAGCAAAAACCCGACTCATTGTCAATCTCAACACGCATACAAACGGAAAGCGGAAAACTAAAAATACCTTTAATTGTCAATTCGTCAATTGTCAATTGTCAATTAAAGAGTGCTTTGCACTCTTGCAAACTCCTTGTCAAACCACTCCATCTGTTCAGGAATGGTCATATAACTATTGTCCAAGACGATAGCGTCATCTGCCTTTTGCAGTGGAGATATGGAGCGTGTCATATCCGCCTTGTCGCGCGAAACAACATTCTCCAAAATCTCATCAAACGACACCTTGTCGCCCTTGGCAGTGAGTTCGGCATAACGGCGCTCGGCACGCACTTTCGGGTCAGCGGTCATAAATATCTTCAACTCTGCATCGGGAAAAACCACCGTGCCAATATCGCGACCGTCCATCACTACGCCCCTCTTGCGCCCCATCTCTTGCTGCATTGCCACGAGCTTCTCGCGCACCTCGGCAATGGCACTTACGGGACTTACACAATTCGACACCTCGATAGTGCGAATCTTTCCCTCAACCAAATCGCCATTCACATAGATATCGCTTGCTCCACGCTGCGGATTGAAGCGGAAGGTTATGGATATATCGGAGAGGAGTGCCACAACTGCATCCTCATTGACAATACCCGAATTTATTGCACCATGTTCGAGCGCGTAGAGGGTTACGGCACGATACATCGCTCCCGTATCGATAAATATATATCCCAATCGCTGTGCGATACTCTTTGCGAAGGTACTCTTGCCACACGAAGAGAAGCCATCGAGGGCGATAATGATTTTTTTAGTTGATTGTTCCATTTGGGGTAGTTGAAATAACGGTCGAAAGTATTGTTATAACGCCCAGCAGACATATTATAACGCCCGCTACGCGGTTTATTGTTCTCATGTGATGTGGGCGGAAAGAGCGGCGGAAGCGACTTATCAGCAGTGTAAGCAAAAACCACCATGCCACAGCTCCTCCGAAGAATCCTCCGATAATCAGAATGCTCGAAAAGATTGATGCCAAATCGGCAGAACCATCGTGTGACGAGACTCCGAACATCGCAAAGAAGGCTAAAATATATGGGATTACCGTCACAAAGTTTGCCATCGTGAAGCCGAACATCGAGGTAAAGTCGCGCCATGGAGTGTTCGACACCGTGCCATCGGGCTTAACCTTCTGCGAAGGTCGTTGGAAGAATATCACCACACCGACAATCACTACGAAGATACCTCCGACAATCGAGATGATGTGTTTGTATTGCTCGATTTGCGAGTGCAATATGGCATAGAAGAAGAAGGCGATAATCGCCATCAGAGTATCGGCACACGCCACACCCATTCCCGAAATAAATCCGGAACGGCGACTCTTGTTGAGAGTTCGCTTAATGCAGAGAACCGCTACCGGTCCAACTGTAACAGAGGAGGCCAAACCTACGATAAAGCCTCGCAATATGATATCTATAATTCCCAATAACATATACTCATCTAAGTTGTTTTTTGGTCGCAATAATGCAAACTACATCGCAAATATATTAAAAATATATTAAATAGTCACACTATTCCTTCGCTTTACATCATCATTTTTGCATATTGTGTGCCTCATGTGAATTATTGTTGATAACTTATCGGGTAAACATCTGTATTCAACAATATATTTTCATATATTTGTCGTATTGAAATACAATATTTATCCCGATGAACGAAAACGCACAACAAGGAATAGGTGTAGAACTCGATGCCGAGGTGGCACAAGGACACTACTCGAATTTGGCTATTATCTCACACTCTCAATCTGAATTTATTGTCGATTTTGCGGCAATGCTTCCGGGTATGGCGAAGGCGAAGGTTGTGAGCCGAATTATTCTTACCCCCGAGCATGCAAAGCGTCTGCTGTTGTCGTTGCAGGAGAATGTGGCTCGCTACGAAACAAATGTTGGTCGCATCGAACTCCAACAGCCTCAAAACCCTATCAGCTTCAAAAATCACGGCGAAGCGTAAGACAAGCACACTAATTAACCCTAAATAATTTCGGATATGAAAATTCTGTTTTTATATCTTTTGTTAGCATTTGCTATATGCTCATGCACAAAAGATAACACTACCGACAACCAAGAGGGTGGCGGTGGAGAGGACATCGTGTTGGTAGATAGAGTTACCGCCTCGATCGGAGTAATCAAGGACACGGAGAGCACCAAGAACCTCCAAAAACTTTGGGCTGTTGCAGAGGATATCTGCGTAGTAGGTCCTAATACCTACAAACACTACCAATTCGATGGAGATATCGAGTGGAGAAATGGCTCTTTTACCTGCGTCAAAAGCGAAGACGAGTTGCCGTTTGAGTACGACTTCGAGAAGTACTATGCTGTAACATCCGGTGGAGAGATTTCTGTTTCGGACAAGGGCGTGTTGCGTTGTTACTCGCCAATCGAAGGAACTGCAACTCAAAAGTATAGCGCAAATTTGCGCGACAACAATCCGATGATTGCCACAAGCAAAGATGGTAAAAGTTTTGTCTTCAAACCGGTTTTGGGATATTTGCGAGTGCCTATTACGGGTGACCTCATTGTAAAGAGCATTGAACTTGTCAATAATTCGGAACTCTTTATCGCAGGTCGATACTATTTCGATATGAACAGACCGACAGATGTGCTTTGGGACAAGAGTGTGGAGCAGAAGAAGAATATTGTGCTTGATTGTGGCGATGGCGTTCAGTTGATGGATACCCCGACCAACTTCTATTTTGCTATCAAACCGATGGAACTGAAAAAGGGTGTAACCCTCAATATAACCTTTACGGATGGCACATCGGCAGTGCAGAATCTTCAAAAGGCTATAACGATAGAGCCGAATAACATTGTGCCGACATCAAGATTCTCGGCTTCGAGTGGTAGTACACAGACCTTCTCGCTTAAATTTACCGGAACAACCTTCTGGTTGCCAACCATTGAAGGCTCGAATGGCATGTCCGGATTTATAAAATTTGGCGATGACACATCTTGTCCTATGAATACAATCGAAAGATATGTATATACCGATGACGATGAGGAACATACCGTATCGTTCTCTGTGCGAAGGGCAACCACAATAAATATCCCTGATTGTGAGGGTATTACCGAATTAGACCTCTCTAACTTCTAAAAACCGAGAAAACGATGAAAAGAGTTATATATACACTGCTGTTTATACTTGCTATTTTCTCCTCTGCCTCTGCCGCGCCTATCGGTGAGCAGAAGGCTCGCGAAATAGCGCTCAACTTCTTTGTGGAGAACACCACACGCACATCTTCACCCGTATTGGAGATGGAGTGGGCAGGCTCCAATCTTGCAACAATAAATAACACAACCCGCACCTCGATACCGAGTGGCGAAGAGTCCCTTATCTACATCTATAATCGTCTTGACACAAAAGGATTTGTTGTTGTGGCGGGAGATGACAAGGTTACAAAACCTATTGTTGCTTTCTCTCTCAACAATAATTTTGATAGTAGAGATATGCCCGATGGAGCAAAGGCTATTTTGGAGGGCTGGTGCAAGCAGATTGCGGCTACAAGAGAAGATAACAGCATTCGACCTACTATCAGCAGTTCCAACTTTGGAGAAGAGGTGTACTCCTACGAAACTGCGGTATGGGGACAGAGTGCCCCATTTAATGGACTGTCGCCAACACATAACGGGCAAAAAACACCTTGTGGCTGTGTGGCAACCGCAGCCGGCATAATCTGTAAGTATTGGGAGTGGCCACACAAAGGCGAAGGCACAACGCCCGAATATACATATAAAGGTGACAATGGTTTGCAGTATATCGGAATGGAAAATAAATTGGGTCATCCCTACGATTGGTCTTTGATAAAGAGTGATTACAGACAAGCCTACACCAAGGCGGAGGGTGAGATGGTAGCCCAACTTCTGTATGACCTTGGTTGTGCTTTCAAGATGGCGTTTGGAGTTGATGGTTCGGGAGCGAACACCACAAATGCCACAGGAGCCATGATGACATACTTTGGTTACTCGAAGAGTGCAATATTTCTCTCTCACTCGGGTCGTTCGGAGGAGGAGTGGAATACGATGCTTCGAGACAATCTGGCGGATGGTCCGGTCTTTTTTAGAGGATCTAGCGATAGCGGAGGTCACGCCTTTGTATTGTGTGGATGTACCGATGAAAACTATTTCAAGATTAACTACGGATGGAATGGCAATAGCAACGGATGGTACTTGTTGCCATATATACAATATTACAAAAATCAGGGTGCTGCATTTCATTTAGTTCCCGATCGCGATGGAACATCCACATATAAAGACTACTTGATACTTGCCGGAGGAAAATCAAATAACACTACCTATCGAGGCATTTACACCAAGGAGACCGAGTACTCGGTAGGACATAAATTCGATTTGGTATATAGAATTTACAATCAAGGATTTGGCGCATTTAGCGGAAGCTATTGTGTGGCACACTGCGACAAAGATGGAGATATAAAGGAGATTGTATGGGAGTATAGTCGTAGTTCTTCTCCTCTTAAATCGGGATATAGTCATAGTGGTACACGAGAAGTAACTATCAAGAAGGAGGTTGAAGTAGGAGATCGCTTGCGTGTCTTTTTGAAGAGTCCGGGCTCTGATAAGTGGGAACGAATAGTGCGCGATGGTGACGCTTCCGATGTTCAAGATGAGGTTATTTTATGCGCAACACCTACCGAGGTTGCACAGTCACTTCAACTCTCATACAACAAGGATAGTAAAACTATGACATTCAACTCCGAACAGGCGATACAATATAGCGTAGCCAACGAATCGGGCTCGGTTGTCGCTTCCGGTAAGGCGGCATCTTTCACCCCAACAGAGATTGATTTGTCAACTTTCAAAGCGGGTAAATATATCTTCTCGTTTGCTTCGGGTGGAGAGCCATACAAACTGTCGATTATATTATAAAAATGAGCCGGCTTTCGGGATTACCCCTTATTTTGAGTATATGATTTTAGGTCTTTAATTCCCGTGTAATCCGGATAAACAACAATGGCGACTACTCAAATGTGTGGTCGCCATTGTTATTCAGATAATAATCGGCAAGTTATCTCGGAATTATTTTATCGTATTGATCCAATTTGCCATATCTTTCAACACCTCTTCGGATATGGTCTCTTCAATCGCGCCATAATTGAGGGCAGTAGTTGGAACACAATGCTGGAAAAGGTGATTCAAACCATCATACTCTTTTATTACGCTCATCTCATTCTTTGGCAAATTCTCTTTTATGACAGGCAAGTTGTCATTGCTTAATACTTGTAAATCCAAGGTGCCATTTAGCGCCATTACAGGGCATTCTATCTTGCTAATAGCTTGTGCAGGGTTATATCCCAAGAACCAAGTCAGCCAGTTACCTCCGAAGGTGATGCACTTTACAAGGTTTGACTTAAAGTTATTTGGCAATGTCAATTTGTTTGTTTGGCACAATGTTTCAATGTATGCAGACTTGTCAGTAAACTCTTTGCCGCTAATTCTATCTGTATATACAAGCCTCAATGCAACAGCATAGTCGTCAATCATCTTTTGGGGTACTCCTTGGAGTTTCATTGCTGCTCCATTTTGACCAACAATTACATCTATACCAGTAGCAGCAGCACCAGCCAACGAGATAAGAAAATCTACACTCTTGTTTGCGCCCATCATAAATGCGATAGTACCACCTTCACTATGTCCCAAAGCACCAACCTTACCAAACTTTTTAAGGCTACGCAGATATGCGATTCCGGCTTCGGCATCCGCGAGGTTATTCTCAGTTGTAGTACTTTTTGTCGGACCTGTCGATTTACCAACCCCTCTATCGTCATATCTTAATGAGGCTATTCCATTTTTGGCGAGAAAATCTGCAATAACAAGGAAAGGTTTGTGGTCAAAAATCTCCTCATCGCGATTCTGCCCACCACTGCCCGTAACCATCAAGACGACAGGAACAGAACACCTCTTATACTTCTCGAAATTAACCGGATAAGTCAATGTGCCGGAGAGTTGAGCACCTTCGGCTCCATTGGCGAACACTACTTCTTCGGTCGTATATGAGAAAGGAGGTGTCGGAGTTTGAGGTCTATGAGGTTTATACTCTCCTCGTTTAAGTGTTAGAGGGAGTTTTAGACCTCCTTGTGAGAAGGTTCCAACAAGTTTATCTTCTACCAACTCTGCTTCATACGATGCACCAATGGCAGGCACAGAGAGTGAAATTTTCTTATCCGTAAGAGTATTTTTGTGGCAACCAATACCCCTGACTCCTTGGTCCGGGCTATCAAGAGTACAAACTACATATCCGTCTTGTTGCTCTATATTAAGTCCGATATTTAATTCCCTCGACCCGAAAGAGAGTTTTCCAATCCAAGAGCCTGCCAGAGTTGTGGTATTATTGACTCCTTGTGCAAGAGCAATCCAAGAGCTTAAAATAAAAACCACAGAAAGGATAAAGTGTCTCATGTTACGATATTTTTTATTAAAACCTTATGTACAATAACGCATTATCATTCAATGGACAAAGATAGCAATAAATTCTGTACGATAGTTGTGTGACGGAGGAAATATATTTTACCAAATCGGTTATTCTGCCACTAAAACAACAAAATATCGGGCAATAAAAGTTTTGCATCGGATTTTTTACTACCTTTATACAAAATTTCAACTACTATGGCTAAACTTAATACAGCAGATATCGGTTTTGAAGATCAGATTTGGAAGGCGGCGGATAAGATGCGCGGCAATCTCGACGCTTCGGAGTATAAATCCGTGGTGCTTGGTCTTATCTTTTTGAAGTACATTTCGGATAAGTTCGAGGCTCGCTACAAGGCACTTGTCGATGAGGGCGAGGGCTTCGAAGAGGATAAAGACGAGTACACCGCCGAAAATATCTTCTATGTCCCTACGGAGGCGCGTTGGTCGGTCATCGCTGCGGCGGCTCATACGCCCGAGATTGGCACGACCATCGACAACGCTATGCGTGCTATCGAGAAGGAGAACCGCCGACTGAAAGATATTCTGCCGAAGAATTTTGCACGCCCCGAGTTGGACAAGCGTCGCTTGGGCGATGTGGTCGATCTGTTCACCAATATCAAGATGCACGAACACGGCGACTCGAAGGATATCCTCGGTCGTGCCTACGAATACTGCCTCTCGAAGTTTGCCGAGGCGGAGGGCAAACTGGCGGGCGAATTCTACACCCCTGCCTGCATCGTCAAGACACTTGT
>JAZQHQ010000031.1:0-6613 GCA_045540675.1 Alistipes sp.
AGAGTAAGGACCACGCAAGAATGGTGCAAGACCTGCTGCATAGTTCAGGTGCTCCATACCCTCCAAATCTGCCGCTGTATAGTTATCCTTTACGGGTATCTGCTCGGCAGTGAGCCAAGGCTCCTTAGCCTCAGCGTGGCAAGCAGCTGCGCTGCCTGCATATTTCAATTCTGCAAATTTTGCTCTCATGTTAATTTCCTCCTTCGATTAGATACCCATCTGTGCCAAGTAGCCCTTCAATGTTTCGAGGACATTGCTCTTGACGCTGATAAAGTTGTTAATACCCTTTGACTGCAACTCCTCGGTACAAGCAGGTGCGCCGGCAACTACAAGGATAGCCTTGCCACCGAGCAACTCCTTAACCTTTGGAGCAACCTCTGCGTAGTCATCGTCAGAAGCACAAACGACTACGATTTCAGCCTTCGATGCGAGTGCTGCTTCAACACCCTCCTCAACCGACTTGAAGAAGTTATTGTCAATTACGCGAATACCTGCACATGCGAAGAAGTTACAAGAGAACTGCGCGCGTGCGCGAGCCATAGCCAAGTTGCCGCAAGTGAGCATAAATGCCTTAGGCTCCTTACCGCTGCGGTCAACGCCCAAACGCATCGACTCGAATGCCATAGCACCACGATATGGGGTGATTACATTCTCCTTCTCGACACGGGTTACAGCCTCTGCCGAAACAGCAGCATCAGCAACCTCGGTGAAGTTAGGGTATTGGTTTGCGCCGAGCAAAATCTGACGGCGAGTAGCCACAGCCTTATCCTTTGCAGCAGCCGAAGCCTTAACGCGCTCTACGATAAAGCCTGCCTTGAGAGCCTCCTCGTAGCCACCCTTCTCCTCAACTTCGAGGAAGAGTTTCCAAGCCTCGTTAGCGATGCTGTTGGTCAAATTCTCGATGTAGTACGAACCTCCGGCAGGGTCAATAACCTGGTCGAAGTGTGACTCGTGCTTCAACAAGAGCGACTCGTTACGAGCGATACGATACGAGAACTCCGATGGCTCTGCGTACGAGTGGTCGAACGGAAGAACCTCCAACGAGTGAACACCTGCGATAGCAGCCGACATAGCCTCGGTAGTACCACGCAACATATTTACATAAGGGTCGTATGCGGTCTGGTTCCAAGCCGAAGTGCGAGCGTGAGCGTACAACTTGCAAGAGCAGTTGCATGCAGGTTCATACTTCTTCACGATATTCGCCCACAAAAGACGAGCAGCGCGGAACTTAGCCATCTCCATAAAGTAGTTCGAAGTGACAGCGAACGAGAAGCGAATCTTGCGAGCCACCTCATCAACGGTGCAACCCTCCTCCATCAACCATACGAGATAGTCGTGAGCAGCTGCCAACGAGAATGCCAACTCCTCAACGATGGTCGAACCGGCGTCAGAGAAGTAGTGTCCCGAAACGGTGATTACGCGCACCTTCTTGTACTCCTGTGTAGCCTTAACGAGCGAAACCAAAGCCTCGCAGTCGCAGCAAGCGCCCTTTACGGTCATACCCTTAACGAGTGGGTCCAAAGCGATGTTAAGACGAAGGTCAGCCTTTGCTACACCCTCCTTCTCTGCCTTTGCCAAAATCAACTCACCTGCCTTTGCTGCGAACTTTCCGCAAACTGTTACATCAACAGCAGGGAGTACGATACCTGCCAAGAGAGCGTCAATGCTCTCTGCGGTAGGCTCAACCTCTGCCTCGCAGAAGCAGAAACCGAGCGAATCAACACCCGACTCCAACATTGCAAGAGCAGTAGCGTTAGCCTCCTTAGGGCAAGCCACTTTGATAGTCTGATGAGTAAGCCAAGTATTGTCAGTGCTTACGCCACGCAAATAAGGGAACTCACCGGCACCTGTGCCAAGTGTTTCAAGACCTTCAAGGTTCTCGGCGCGGTAGTATGGGCGAAGGTTGAAACCCTCGGTTGTGCGCCATACCAACTTACGCTCATAGTCGGCACCTTTGAGGTCGGCAGTTATCGCAGCCTCCCATGCCTCGGTCGAAACCGGCGGGAACTCGGCGAATAACTTTTCACGATTGTTTGTTGCCATAGTTTTTATTAGAATTTAGTTTAAGGTAAAAAATGTATTTTTTAGTTATTTTTGCTTCTGCTACTCTAAAATCGTGTAAAGATAGTAATAATTTTTGATATTGGTACAAAAAAAAGAGTTAAAAGTTGAGAGTTTAGAGTTGAGAACAAAAAAAACTTAAAAACGCACCCTATTAAGCGAACGGAGTGAGCGTCCCTATTAAGGGCGGAATGCCCACCCCCAGCAAACCCCAGAAAACCCTGCGCCTTGACAAGCGACAGAGAACAGAAAACGGAAAACACTTTTACACAACATAAACAACTTATTCATTAACTAAACAAAAAGCAAAAAGGATGAAAAATTTGACAAAAATTTTCATGGCGGTTGTAGCGTTGTTCGCGGTTTCGTGTACAACGGATATGACCGGTGACCTTGCTCCCGAACTCGGTTTGGGTGAAGGTCAGACTTCGCTTACTCTCTCGTTGGAGGGGTCGCGTACTCAACTCGGCGAGAAGGGTTTGGACGGTGTGTACCCTGTGACTTGGTGTGAGGGTGATGTTGTTGCCATCAACGGCACTGCATCGACCGGCATCGAGATTAAAGAGGAGGGTAAGGCCGCAACATTCACATTCGGTGGCAATGGCGTACAGCGTCCATTCCATGTTGTTTACCCTGCTCCTGCTGCAAATGTTGAGGCATCGGCAACAGAGGGCTTGTATCCTGTAACTTTCTTGGCAGAGCAGGCTTACACAGAGGGCACTTTCTGCGATGGCGCAGCAGTAATGTGTGGTTATGGCGCAGAGGCTGCCGAGGGAGAGGAGGCTGCTCCTATCCAGATGCGACACCTCACAGGTGTACTTCGCGTAGCACCTTATGGCGAGGGTGTAACGCTCACGAGCCTGACCGTAAAGAGCGAGTCGGGTAAGATTGCGGGTACTTTCGATGTTAATTGCCAGACCGGCGAATTGACTCCGCGTGCCGATGCAACAAACACCTTGACCGTAACTTTTGGCACGGGCTTGGCTCTTGCAGCATCTGCGGAGACGGCTCTTCCAATCTACATTGCAGTTCCTGCGGGTGACTACGGCAAGTTCACACTCGTTCTCCACACCGCAGACAACAGCATGACTATCGGCTTCGATAGCACGGGTGACAAGAAGATTAAACCTGCGGTAGTTCGCGAGTTTGGTGCATTCCCTTACAGTGCTAACGAGGTTGAGGATGGCGAGTTCCTTATCGAGACAAAGGAGGATTTGATGGAGTTTGCAGAGATTGCAGCAAACTTTGCTCCTTACACTCACGCAAAGTTGGGTGGCGTTATCGATATGACCGGTGAGGATTGGACTCCAATCGAGGGCTTTGGTCCATACACTTTCAATGGCGACAAGCAGAGTGGTTACTATATCAAGGGCTTGAACGCACCTCTCTTCGGCACTACAAGTGCTACTATCAAGGATTTGGAGTTGCGCGATGTAAATATCGCATCGAATGGTCGCTTGGTATTGGGTGCTGTGGCTTGTACTTTCGAAGCAGCTGAGGGCAACAGCATCTCGAACTGTAAGGTTTCGGGTACTATCACCGTTAGCAACCCTGATGCAGTTATCGCCGAGGATGCAGACTTGTACAAGACTTTCGTATGTGGTGGCGTTGTAGGTCTTGCTAACAGCGATGTTACAGGTTGCGTAAACGAGGCAAATATCACCGTTAATCAGGTGGCAAAGAGCGACAACACTGTTGCTATCCACCCAAGCGTTGGAGGTGTTGTAGGTTACTCTGTTGCAGGTAGCGTTACCAATTGCGTAAATGGTAACGAAACCGTGGAGACCGTAGGTGCTGTTAAATATTTGGATACCTACGCAACAAAACTCTATATTCCACATATAGCAGGTATTGTAGCTTTGCGTGCAAGTGGCAACACCGCAAGTGACCTTAAAGGTAATACAAACTATGGCGCTATCGAGTTTAATGCAAATGCAGGTGGCGGATTCTCATTGGACTCCACTTCAACAAGCGTAGGCGGTATCTTTGGATACTCAACAGGTGCTATCGAGAATAACAACAACTATGGAACAGTTGATGTTAAAGGTGGAAAGTTAGTTAATATCTTACTCGGTGGTATCGGAGGAAGTGCTGCAGGTTCATCATTCTATAACAATCACAACAATCAAGGTGCAAATATCACTGTTGGCGAGGCGGTAACCTTCCACTCATTAAATGTTGCAGGTGTATTGTCAGCTCGTAGTGGTGGTACCGGTACTATCGACACTTGTACCAACGATGCTCCTATTTCAGTAAGCGCATCATCTGCCGCAGATATTCCTACAAATGCTGCAGCATACTATCGTGTAGCAGGTATCTTAACTTATACCGGTAGCACAGGAAATATCACAAACTGCGAGAATAAGGCTAATGGTGATATAACCGTTCGTGGAAATGTTGTTTTGGCGAGAAGTAATAATCAGGCTTGTTATGGCGTATCAGGTGTGTTTACATACTTTGCGAAAGCCAGTGGCCAATCGACGAATCTTACCAATCGTGGCGATATCAATGTCTATACAAATACATCTTTGCATACTGCAGAGGGCTTCGCAACTACTGCATCCTATGGCAAGATAACTATCGCAGGCGTTAGTGGATATGTTACCGGTACACAGACCAATTTGCATAACTATGGTAATATCACTATCGGTGATGGTACTAATGCTTTGTCTATTACCGCAAATGGAATCTTTATCGCTGGTGTTGCACCATTCAAGAATAAAGATCTTACCACTGCTACCAATAATGGTACTATCACTATCAACAACAAGGTATCTTTTGCAAATGGTTTGGATGCAACAGCAGATGCAGCCAATATTGCAGCAAATACTTTTGTTGGAGGAGTTGTCAGCTATGGAACGAACCCAAGTACAGGCATTACAAACAATGGTAATATCACTATCAATGCCACTACCGCCGATATTACATACTACGGCGGTCTGACGGGCTATGTCGGTGCTATAACTACTGCTACAAACAACGGTTCTCTTACCGTAAACGGCTCTATCGGCAATATCGCCTATATCGGCGGTGTAGCAGGACTCTCTGCATCAGAGACTGCTGCGACAGCATTATCGAATGGTGGTATTGTTAATATCAATGCAACTTGTTCGAATATACTCTACGCAGGTGGTGTAACCGGTTACTACACTGCTACCGAGTTTACCGGTGTAGCAGGAACTACTACAAATAGCGGAGCCCTTACAATTGGCGAGAATGCAAGTGTTACAGGCGTCGCTTATATTGGCGGTGTTCACGGCTACACAGCAGCATCGTTGACAACTGTATCGAATAGCGGTAATGTAACTATCAATGGAGAGTGCAAAGATTATTTATATTTAGCTGGAAATGTAGGTTATAATGCTGGTTCAGCTATGACTAATTGTAGCAACTCGGGAGACTTGACTATCAATAAGCACTCTACCCATAGTAAATTTGTATATTTTGGAGGTTTTGCCGGATATACTTTAGAGGCGATAACCTTGACAAACTGCCACAATACAGGCGTATTAACAATGGCTGAAACTGTTACAGGAGTATTCGAGAGTTATACCGGAGGTCTTGTCGGATATCCTAATGCGAATATTACGCTTGATAACTGTACTAACAGCCTTAAAGAGGGTGTAAAATACGGAATTGTGATGAACAATAAGCAGGGGAACGGTCAGGCAAATTCAAACCGTGAACGTATTGGAGGTTTGATTGGTCACGCAAATCAAACGTTGACCGTTGCTACATCGGTTTCAAATAGTGCAGGTATTATGGTAAAGGCTCACTATGTTGAAACAGGAGGTCTCTCTATTGGAGGTATTGCAGGTATTGTTGATGCATCAAATCTGACCGGTACTATTACCAACTCCGGAGATATTTACTATGAAGGTCGCTGCACTAGTTGCAACTTTGGTGTGGGTGGTATATTCGCTACGCCGGCAGGTAGCATCACAGAAGCTACTCTTACTAATACAGGCGATATCTATATCGTTAAGGGTGCAGGTATAACCGACCATGTTCCTGTGACCAAAACAGATAAAAGAGCAGTAGTTGGAGGCATTGTTGGATTTAGCTGTACTGCGTTGAAGAATGCACGTTTCTTTGGTGATTTCTATGTCGTAGACTGGCTTCCTGGAAAACATGCAAGCGGTAATACATACGGTATGATTGTCGGTACAAATACAGCAACAACTCATACGGATTGTCACTGCGGAGGTAAGATCTTCACAGGAGTAGACGAAGAGACAGAGGAGGATATCTTCATCGATATAAAAGCAAACAACTACTATGAGTATATGGTAGGAGGCGTTGCATTGACCGCAGAAGAGGCTATCGCAGCTGGTTGTGGTTATATTTCGAGCATCAATGCTACACCGGTAGATCCTAATGGCAATGCAATTTCTGCACCAAGCGCAGAGTAAACGGAGTGGTTTAACAATTAAAAAATGTCAGGAAATTATGAAAAAGAATTTTTTGAGCTACACTGCTCCCGAGGTTGAAGTATTTGAGGTTGTAGCCGAGCGTGGTTACGGCGACAGCGCACTCCTTCCGGGTTTCGGAA
>JAZQHQ010000032.1:0-12800 GCA_045540675.1 Alistipes sp.
GGACCCGTTTGACGGAATGTACGACCTCGAAGATTGCATAATCTGCACCCCGTGCGACCCCGATATAACATTCTCCGATGACCCTCTGCGAATGATGCGAGGTATCCGCTTTGCTTCGCAACTCGGCTTCGAGTTGGAAGACGAAACCTTCGAGGCTATGAAGCGCAACCGTGAGCGCATTAAAATCGTGTCGCAGGAGCGCATCATCACCGAACTGAATAAAATTGTCGCATCGCCAGTCCCTTCGATTGGTTTTGAGCTGCTCGAACTGACCGGTTTGTTGGAGATAATTTTTCCCGAAATGCACGCCCTCTGCGGTGTGGAGCGCAGGGGCAATCACGCCCATAAGGACAACTTCAAACATACACTGAAAGTGCTTGATAATGTGGCTCGTAAGAGCGATGATTTGTGGCTGCGCTGGGCGGCTGTGATGCACGATATCGCAAAGCCGAAATGTAAGTCGTACGATCCTCGTATCGGTTGGTCGTTCCACGGTCACGAGGTACTTGGCTCGAAGATGGTACAACCGATTTTCCGCCGTCTGAAATTGCCACTTGGCGAGACTATGAAGTTTGTGCAGAAGATGGTATTTTTGCACTTGCGACCAATAATTTTGGCGGAGGATGTGGTAACCGACTCGGCGGTGCGCCGTCTGCTCTTTGAGGCGGGAGATGATGTCGAGAAGTTGATGACCTTGTGCGAGGCGGATATTACATCGGGCATTGAGAGCAAGGTGAAACGCTTTTTGGCAAACTTCGAGTTGGTGCGCGAGAAGATGCGCGACTTGGAGGAGCGTGACCGTATTCGCAACTTCCAACCGCCAATCACGGGCGATATAATAATGAAGGAGTACGACATTGCCCCTTGTGCAATGCTTGGCGAGATAAAGGAGATAATCAAGAATGCCATTCTCGATGGCGAAATACCGAATGAATACGATGCAGCCCACGCACTAATGGAGCGACTTGCAGAGGAAAGAGGATTAAAAAAGCGATGAATAATTCATCGCTTTTTTCTATTTCTTGCTGTGCGAAAATAGCCAATTTAGACGCTTTGCTGTAAATGCCTCTTCGCAGGCTTCACAATGACCGAGTCCCGATAATACCGAAAATTTACTCGCTCACCCACTCCCTCAACCTCCAAAATAGGGCGTTTCACCCGATATTTAAGTTATTTCACACCTTTTATTCGAATATAATTAAATTATATTCACTACCTTTGTGCGGTTTTCTCAAAAAAGAGAATTCCTCCTTTTGGAGGAGAACCCAGAATTGCAAACAAAAACTACACTTAATACAATGAAGCGTTTTATCGTCTTTATCTTCACATTGGTCTTTGCTGTTTCGACATTTGCGCAGACAGGCAAAGTATCGTTCTCGCTTATTGACTCACAGACCAAGCAGGGCGTTATGGGTGCCGTAGTGGAGGTCTACCCCACTGCAAAGCCCGACAACAAAAAGTACTACACTTCGGGAGCAAACGGCTATGTATCGATTCAGGGATTGTCGTATGGCAGCTACACCCTTGTAGCAACCTTTATCGGCTATAAGGATTTGACCAAAGAGTTCCGTTTATCGGGTGCATCACTTTCACTCGGCAAGCTCGTTATGACCGAGCAGGCAGAGCGCATCGAAACAGTGGTAAAAACTGTAAAGGCGTTGCGAACATCACAGAATGGCGACACTTTGAGTTATAGCGCAGGAGCTTTCAAGGTATCGAACGATGCCGATGTCGAGGGTTTGTTAAAGAAGATGCCGGGTATCACCATAACAAATGGTGCTGTGGAGGCGCAGGGCGAGACCATTCAGAAGATTTTTGTCGATGGCAAGGAGTTCTTTGGCGAGGATGTCAGCACCGCAATCAAGTCGTTGCCTGCCGAAGCAGTAGATAGAATTGAGGTATTCAACAAGTTAAGCGACCAAGCAGAGTTTTCGGGTATGGACGATGGCGAGGGATATAAGGCTATCAATATCGTCACCAAAGAGGGTATGCGTCAAGGTCAGTTCGGTAAGATGTATGCCGGATATGGCTACGAGCCGAAATCTGATGACGAGTTGGCAAAAGGACACAAGTGGATTGTCGGCGGAAATGTCAATTTCTTCCACGGAGATTCGCGCGTATCGTTGATTGGTCTGTTCAATAATGTCAATCAACAAAACTTCTCGTTCGAGGATATCTTGGGTGTAAGCGGACAGCAGGGTGGCGGTGGCCGAGGTCGCCGTGGTGCCGTAGGTCAATATATGGTACGCCCACAGAGTGGTATCGCCCTCGTAAATTCGATTGGAGCAAACTACTCTGACGAGTGGGGACGCCGCAAGAATGTAAAGTTTCAGGGCTCGCTCTTCTTCAACCACACCGATACCGACAATAACTCGCGCACCGAGAAGTGGTACGAAAGTCCGATGCCTATCGGCTATATGTATCAGACAGGTATCTCGAATACCATCAACTACAACGCCCGTTTCAATGCCCGTTTGGATTGGAAGATTTCGCGTAACGCATCATTGATGTCGCGTACATCGTTCTCCTATCAAGGCAACAATCCTTGGTCGGACACCGAGGGCTACACCGTAGGCGAAAATGAGGATGCAGAGGAGTTGGAGAACTCGACACATCAGTCGTTGGCTTACACCAGGTCGCATAACGACAGTCACTTGAACGCCTTCCGCTTCTTCGAGTTCTTGCAGCTGCGCACCAAGTTGGGTAAACCCGGCAGAACACTCACAGTTGATGGTCGTTTCAACTATCAGAACAATGAGCGTAAGCAACATACCGCAGCCAACGATGCTAATGGTATTCCGTACGATATCACTGCCGGCTCCGACTATCAAAACGCTATCGGCAACTACTTTGGCGAGGGTAAATCGTGGCAGGATATGGTAAATAATCCACTTCTCTACTCTGCTCTATATCAGTATATCCACCGTCCAAGCGAGGAGTACACGGTGCGTGCGAATGTAACCTACAACGAGCCTATCTCGCACTATGCGCAGTTGTCGTTGCAGTATCGTATGTGGTACGAAAACGAGACAAACGACAAGAGAACATACTACACCGATGACAAGTATAGCAATGGCGTATTGAACGAGAATATGTCGCAGAAGTTCCAAAGTGGCTTCTGGACTCATCGTATCGGTCCGGGTTTCCGCTTCTCGAAGAATAAGAATACCGTAGTGATAAATCTGCAATATCAGCGCGATATCCTCAACGGCAATATTGTAGGTACGCAAGGTGATAAGATTGACAAGGCTTACAATCACTTCTCATACTTCGGTATGGCAAACCTTGCCTTCAACAAGGAGAATACACTCCGTATCTTCCTCCGTTCGTGGTCGAATAACCCTTCGGTTACGCAGTTGCAGAGTATCTTCGATGTGTCGAATCCGCAATATATCAGCATAGGTAACAAGGCGTTAAACCCATCATTTACCCACAATGTAAGTATGCACTACAACCTCTCGAAGGTGGATAAGGGTATTACCTTTATGTGGATGTTCTGGGGACAGATGCAGCAGGATTACATCTCAACTTCAACTTGGAACAATCCGCGAGGATGGGAGTTGCCAAGCGACTTTAACGGCATAGTTGTACCTACCGACCAAAATGGCGATAAGTACCGCCCGAAGGAGGTAACTTCTTACGAGAATATGGACGGATACTACTCGGCGCGTACCCATGTGTCGCTCGGAGTGCCGTTATCGTTCATGAAGTGTAACCTCAACATTAAGGGAGGTGTTTCGTACAATCGTATCCCTTCGGCTATCTACGCTACGGGTAGCGGAAATGTGTTGCAGAATATGATTGACCACATCTACGACACCAACTACGCCAACAATATCGGCTACGATGCGGGCGTAACCCTCGGTAGTAACATATCCGAAAATCTCGACTTTACCGTGTCGTGGAACGGAACATACAATCAGGCTTGGAACACCATAGGTCAGACCACCAAGAACAACTACTTCAACCACTCGGTAAATGGAAATGTGAAGTGGACCTTCTTGAAGCGATTGACCTTGACCGCAGCCGTATCGTATGTGCAGTATCTCGGCTTTACGAATAAGTACAACGAGGATTATGTACTTTGCAATGTCTATCTCGGTTGCAAGGTATTTAAGAATAAGCGTGGTGAGGTGCAGATTGGTGTGAATGATATTTTCAATCAGAATACATCGTTTGTTCGTTCGACAGGTTCGGGATATACGCAGAATGCGTGGAACAGCTGTATCGGTCGCTACTTCTCCGTTCAGTTTGTCTATAACCTCCGCCACTTCGGCAAGAAGGGCTCGACCAAGATGTCGGACTACAACTACAAGGAGTCTACCGGCTCGGTAGGCGTTAATCGTGGTACCTCTTCGGGCGGTTGGTGGGGACCAAGACGATAGCCAGCACACCGTAAACGGCTACTAACACCCATAATAAGGTTAATTGAGGGGCGATATCGGAGAGCGATGCGCCCCTCGATTGTATTGCTATCCACGCCTCCACAGCCGAGGAACTCGGAATCGCTTTGCCGGCAATATAGAGCCATTGCGGAAAGGCTTGCGGGGGCAACGACACTCCACTTACAAGCAGAAATGGAATAGAGAGCCATAAGAGCCACAAAATAGAGCTCTCGCGCCTATGAAACAACGCCCCCACAGCCTGTGCCAAGAAGATTACAGCTAAAAGATAGGGGGCAATAACCGCCACACACTGCCACCACTTTGCCCGCATCGGATAGTCGAAGAGCGAGTAGTGAACGGTGAGCATAAAGCCGAGAGTAAGCGAGTAGATTGCAAGATAGGTAATTGTTCGACCAATAGTTATCGCAATAGGCGACTCCGCATTATATAACTCGCCGCGCTCTCTTCGCGTTGCCGACACCATACCCACACCTATCAATGCCGTCTGCTGCACAATCAGCAGAATAATTGCCGGCATTACAAACACTCCATACCCGAGCGAGGGATTAAAGAGGTTGCGTTGCTCGTAGATTACGGGAGGATTGTACACACCATCGCGCGCCTCAACAATCGTTTTGTTCATCTGTTGAATTGCCGATACAACACCCTCCACCACCTCGCGATACGCCAAGAAGTAACTCGCATCGCCAAGAATAGCGACACGCCCCTGCTCTCCCGACAAGAGCTTCCTATCGAGGTCGGGAGATATAGCCACAGCACCCCACACCTCGCGATTGAGGAGGAGTT
Source organism: Alistipes sp. (assembly GCA_045540675.1). Taxonomy (GTDB): domain Bacteria; phylum Bacteroidota; class Bacteroidia; order Bacteroidales; family Rikenellaceae; genus Alistipes. Next base: position 5,193 of record JAZQHQ010000032.1, read on the forward strand.
GTTCCGCTTTGCAAATATCGGCAACTTCGTGCGCAACACTGACCTTCGGAGAGGCATCAATAGTCCGGGTAAGAGAACGACTTATTGCCCCATTCTCGCCATCAACAACAGCAATAGGTACCTCGTTCAACACTTCACCACCATAGCCGAGCGAATAGGATATAGCATATATAAAGAGGGCAAATACCACAATCAGTACCACCCCCTCATCGTGCCACACCCTACGCCATTCATCTTTAATAATTGATAATTGACAATTGATAGTTGACAATTTCATAGTCTGCCCCAAAATTTACGATATATAGCAACTTTTTTCAAACGCTCCAATGCCATCAATGGCAACAGGCAGAAGAGTAACATCGCAGCAATATCCTGCATCGACTGCCACCACGCCACACCTCGCACCGCTTGGTCGATATACAACCTCATAAAGTAGGTGTAGGGAAAGAGCATCGTAAAGGGTTGCACCCACGAAATCATCGCCATAGTCGGAAATGTAACGCCCGAGAAGGTAAATGCCAAGACCGAGTAGCCTCCTCCGAGCGACAGCGACAAGCGGAGCGAAGCCGTCAATGCAACAACAAAGAGTGCCACCGCTTGATAGGCGATAACTAGTGCCACTGTTCCCGCTACCAACACTATCCACGAGCCTTGCATAGGCGCACCGAACACTCCAAAAAGCAGAGCCCCGACAACCACCACCAATAGCCACAAAACGAGAGTTGTAGGTGCTAGTTTTCCCATAAGAGCCCCTACCAGCGAGCCATTTGCCAAGCGTAGCCACTCGACCGATGTAGCGTATCGCAACTCCGAGCCTACGGCATAGATTGTCGAGAGCATTGCAGCGATAATCAATATCATAGCCCAAAAGCAAGGGGCAACATAGTAGGCATAGTTGAGCCAAGGGTTGAAGAGTCCGTATGTCGCAAAGGCTATCGGCATCACTTGTGCCATAGCCTCATCGGGCATTGCACCGGCAATCTCGGCTCGTTGCAGAGCCACTCCCACACCAAAGGATGTAACTGTAGTCTGCACCCCCTTTGCCGAGAGCGAGGAGGTCGAGATATTGGTGCCGGAGTCGTAATAGACAACCTCGGTACTCTTGCCCGAAAGGATATCTTTGGCAAAGTCGGCAGGAATCTCAACCACACCGACAACCTCGCCCGAAAGCAGTTTTGTGCGAGCCTCCGTTATATCGGCAACTTCGCAAATGTCGGATACTTCGTGCGTAGCGTAGAGCATCGACACCAACCTCCGAGAGAGGTGCGAATTATCCTCATCTATAACAGCAATGGGCAACGCTCCGACCACCTCCTGCGAGAAGAATACAGCAAAAAAGAGTATTACAGCCAATGGCAACCACAACAATACTGCGCGATACTCACCACTTGTGGCAATACGCCCCATCTCACGCCTTATAGTTGCCGATACGCCCGATAAAAATCGTTTTGCGGTCATCTCTCGGACTGTTTATCTAACTCCACCAGGACACTCATACCCGCCCGCAACGGCACCGAGCCGAGAGGTTGCATTTTGACCTCGAAGGTACGGATATCGAAATCTCCACGCGCCGAGGTTGCACTCTGCGTAGCAAAATTCGCCTCAACCGAGATATAGACCACCTCAAAGCCTACTCTCTTGCCGAGCGCAGGAACTTCTGCCTCGAAATGTTCACCGCAGAAAAATTGAGGAAGGAGTGTTTCGGGGATATTGAACACCGCCTTTGCGGTATCATTTTCGGTGATGGTAACAACAGGATAGCCACTACCCACAATCTCACCCTCATTCGCCACCACCGTAGCCACAACACCATCAGTAGGGGCATAGACAACTCTGTCCGCCAGATACCTTTCAACCTCTTCGACAACGCTTTGTGCCTGTTGCACCTGTGCCGCTGCTGCCGCTTTATCCTCTCGCGATGCACCCTCGACAGCCAGCAGATATTGTGACTTTGCTGCCCTCTCTGTTGCGCGTGCCGCCTCCAACGAAGCATACGCTTCATCGCGTTTCTGTGCCGACACTACACCCTCTTCGTAGAGCCTTTGCACGCGGGCATAGGTTTGTCGGGCAAGTGTGACTCCCACCTTCGCCTTCTGCCACATATCGCGTGCCGAGCGAATTATCGGTTTGCGAGTACCCGCCTTCGCCTTCTCATCTATCGCCCTTGCTCCACTCAACAACGCTTCAACCTGCATAAGTTTAGCATCGAGTTCGGGAGTGGAGATAACATAAATGGTATCACCCTTACTAATCGAATCGCCCTCCTCGACAAAGACCTTTTCGATACGACCTGCCAACTTCGATGCAAGGCGCAGTGTGGTACACTCTACAAAACCCTGCACCACAACCTTACGACTACGCCCCCAGCGATAGCCAATGAAAATAATTATCGAAATCAAGAGTACTAACACAACAATAAGCGAGATATTTGTCTTTTTCATACTTCCGTTAAAATTAGAATAGAGATTGTGCCGCGTTACTGTGGAGATATTGCGAAAATGCCTCCGCCATACCCGATGCCTCCAACAAACGCGCCAAAGCGAGGTCAAATTCGTAAGCAGTTTGCACCCGTTCCAACCTAGCACGCGAGAGGTTGAGCATCGCATCGACAACATCGGTTGAGGTGGCTACGCCCTCCCTGAACGCATTTCGCTTGGCTCGCAGAAACTCCTCGGCAAAGCGTTCCGACCTCTCCACTGCCGACACCGTAGCCAATACCGACTGCACGCCATTGTACAGGCTCTCCACGAGCAACATAATATCCTGCTCCGCCTTGCGTTCCAATGCCTCCACCCTACGCAGTTGCAGACGCGCAGCCGAAAGTTTATACTCCTTGCGCAATCCATCGAAAATCTTGAAATTAATCCCCACACCCACCGCCATACGGGGTGCAAGAGTAGTGAGTTGATGGTCGCAAAATATCATCCCTCCCATAGCCGCAACTTCGGGAAATAGGTCTGCTCTATGCAGTCGCAAATTCATTCGCGCCAATTCGCGCATCTTATCGACCTCGCCAAGTTGCGGATTGTGCAACTCCGCCATAGCCCGAAAATAGTCCAACGACTCGATTTTAGGGAGTAGAAACATAGGCGTTGAAGGGAGATACGATTTATCTGCTCCGAGTGAGGTTTGTAGAGCTTCTTGCGCAGTTGCAAATTGCAATTGTGCGCGTTGTAAGTCGCGCTCCGCCTCCGCCAAGCGATACTCGGCATATAGTCGTTCACTCTCCACCGCCATACCCTCTCTTTCGAGCAGTGCAACATCGTGCAGATGCTGACGAACAACCACAACTGCCTCCTCGCGAATGGCGACACCGCGCCTTGCCAACTCCACTCCGAAATACCTCTCGACTATCTCGGTAAGCAGTGCGCCACGCACCCTCCTGCTCTGTTCGACAGCGCGTTGTTCGTTGATTTTCGCAGCCCAGTTTGCTGTCCAAATTTTTCCTCCGGCAAATATCGGCAAAACAACATCCCCACCTAAAAAGGCGGTATTACGGCGTTGCAAAGTGTATGATAAATCGAGCCCCAAAAGCGAAGATAATCCACCCTGTATAGCAGGTAGATATGGGGCAAGTGCAGATACTATATCGGGATTGGAAAGCATTCCTCCGAGTGCGCCCGAAGCCTTAACTTTCAAATCATTAAGGTCAATTTTTATATCTTTATTAAAATAGGTATAGGCTCCCTTGACCGACACCTTCGGCATAAACAGACCTATCGCCGCCTGACGCTCACGATGAGCCGCCCTCTCGGCATAGTCGGAGGCGATAATTGCAGGATTTCGCTCCATTCCGAGCGACAATGCATCGTCAAATGTAAGATGTGAGGTTTGTGCCGTAGCACCCAAGACCACCGACATCGAAAAAAGAGTTAAGATTCGTCTCATTGCTCAATCGTTTTCGTGTCGGTGCGGTAACTCTCGCCTTTCGCTAATCGGCTCGGCGAAGTGTCAATTCGGTGATTTCAGGCGGTGCGCCTATTCGCATATGGAAACCCACACTACCTACACCATCGGTGATGTAGAGGTGGCTGTTTGGCTCTGTATAGTGACCACTCCACTCGCGATACATCAGTTGCGCAGGTGAAAATTCGCACTCTCCGATACGCCCCTTAATCTGCATTGCGTGAACATGCCCCGACAATACCAAATCTCCATATCCGAGAGCCGATATTTTGCGCCAAAGCTGCGGCATGTGCGATATCGTAATATTGAACTTATCACGCGGCACACTCTTGTAAATTGGTCGCAGGTCGAGCGAGTCTGCAACATTTGCCGAGTGGCGATGTTCGAGCAATTCGCGCGAAAAACCTATACCCGTCAAGGTTATCGTGTCGCCTCCTCTCACAAGCGCTTCCGTTGCATCATCTGCAACGCGCCAACCCATAGCCTCGATACGCCCTTTCAGCAGGCGGGTATTCTCCTCTATTGGCAGGGCAAGCGTATCACGAACATAAACACCCGTATCGTGATTACCAAGTACTGCCACAACACCATCTCGCGCCTTGATACTGCTCAAAATCGAAGATATCTCCGGCGAAAGTTCATCGTAGCGGGCATTTACCAAGTCGCCACCAAAGACCACAAGGTCGGCATCGAGCGAATTGATGCTCTCAACGAGTGCGCAACACATCTCCTCCACCGAGGTTATCGAGCCAATATGTAAATCCGAAAAGAACGCTATGCGATAGCCATCGAAAGCTTCGGGAAGTCGTGCCGAAGTAATCTCGGCTCGTTTAACCGTCAGCTGCTTGCGAGTGCGTACCACACCGACAAGCAACACACCAGCAACAATCGTGCAGAGCATAGTCCCTACAACCCATTTTGCATAGCAATTTCCGATAGTGAACAATCCGACATAGAGAGCAAATCGCGACAACGAGAGAACTACATATACTGTCAGCACCCACATCATAGGTACCATTGACGCCATTTCGCAGAGCCACATCATCGCCATAGCGATATAGGGCAGGATATTGGCAAGAATAAGCAGTGTCGCAACCGCATATCGCACCCATACACGACTACAAGGGCGGACATGTCTGCTATATGCCACCCAATCGCACCAAATCAGGAGTAATGAGAGTGCTAAAATCGCCGCTATAAACATTCTGCTCTACTCTTTTCTCTTTGGATTCTTCGGGAACCAACCTTTGCGAACTCGTTCGCGCTGGTCGAACAACTCCTTGATACTCCAAAACGAAGAGGCTCCGACCACCGCCAAGAGTGTTGACCACAAAACATCTGCCACAAACAGTGATGCAACTGTGGATACCACGCCTGCAAGTGCAAACGCCCACCAACATTTCACGCCGAAGTAGTATTCGCTTTTGATAACAATCGGATGAAACAACCCGATAATAAAGAATGTGGCTACGCCGATAATTATACCTATAAAGTAAAGTTCCATAATCCCGTTTTTCTGGCGCAAATATAACGAAAAAGTGGCAACTATATTGCAAGTTGCCACCCGAAAAAACAAACTTTATTATTAACCGCTTATCTCTTTGCAGGAGCGTCCATTGCTGCGGCTGCGGTGCGATACTTCATAATTTTGCTCGCCTCACGCGAAACTTTCTCATCTACACGATAGAGCTTCATCACCTGCACAGGTTCGATAACCTCGGCAAAAATCATCAGGTAACGCTGCTTAACCGTAGCCGTAAGTATCTGATTAGCAAGACGCGCTGAAACAACCTTCAAAGCATTGTCGTTGGTAATCATATCCTTCTTCATACGGGCATCTTTATTCATACTCGTAACGCGCTGAATCTCCTGACGGAACTTGCGATAGATGGGATCGAACTTCTCTAACTGTTCATCGGAGAGTTGCAACTCGGTCTTCAACAACTCCAAACGAGTCTGCATCAACTGCTCGCGTTTAGCCTTTGCAGCAGCCTTCTGCTCCTCGGTCAACGCGGGCTTATCCTGCGCGAATGCATCATGTGCAAACATTGTAGCAACAGCTATCAACAATACAAAAATTCTCTTCATAACAGATATATTTACAAAAATTTGACAAAATATTCTCCTACAACTGATTCTCCTCCTCCAAGTAGTAACCGCTATCTACCGTCAGGTCGTAGATAATATCGTCAGAAGCACTCTTCATCTCCGCTATCAGCTCCTCCATAGGCGACACAGGCTTGAAAATATCATCGTGATACTTCACCAAACCTATCACTCCCACTATAACCACCGCAGCCACAGCTACGGCACTTGCCCAGCGCCACTGCACTCGGTGAGTGTGGCGTTCCGTAGGGTGAGCTGCCTCACGCACCGCCATCTTTGCGCGATACTTCGCACGCTCAATTGCCCCCTCCTCTACTCTGTACGGCATCTGTTTCATCTTTTTCATACTCATTCCTCTATTTCTATAACCCTAACCTGTTCCTTTATCTTTTGCACGGCGTAGTGGTAGTTTGTCTTCAAGGTCGATACGCTCTGCCCCGTAGCCTGCGAAATCTGCTCGAAAGACAACTCATCGTAATAGCGCATATTGAAGACCAATCGTTGCTTTGTCGGCAGAGCCAGAATAGCCTTTTGCAGTCGCACCATTATCTCGTCTGCCGAGGGGTCCAACTCTTGGTCGAAGGTTGCCAACAGCGTACCTCGCACCGAATCGAGCGATGAAAAAGCCCACTTTTTTCGTTTGCGCAACGCTGAGATTGCCAAATTTGTCGCTATTTTATACAACCACGCTGTCAAAGAACTCTCTGTTTCGCCTCGGAAGTCACCAATCGAGATGTAGGCGCGAGCAAAAGTCTCCTGCAAAACATCTTCTGCCTCTTCGTGCTGGACAACTACACGGCGGATATGCCAATAGAGCCTATCGCCATATTGCTCAATCAGCCTGTCGAATGCATCGACCGCATTGCTCCTTAATTGAGCAATCAATTCCACACTGCTCTCCATTAGTCCGAGTTCACTTATATAGATAACCCTTTGGGTAAAAGGTTAAATTTTGGTAGAACAAATTTAACATTTTTTCTTGAAATTAGCACAATATCGCAAAAAATTTCTATATTTGCAGAAGTAATAGACATTATGGAAACAAAATCCCTCCCTCGATTTTTCGGGGGGGGGGATTTTGAGGTTTAATTATTTGACTTATAACGAGTTACGAGCGTGAATTGGATTAAAAGTTGAAAACTTTCAGCGCTCCCCAGTAAGCGAACGAAGTGAGCACCCCTATTAAGGGCGGAACGCCCGCCCCCAGTAAACCCCAGAAAACCCTGCGCCTTGACAAGCGACAGAGAACGGAGAACGGAAAGCGGGAAACTAAAAAGCAACAGCGCGCCCTAGTAAGCGAACGAAGTGAGCGCCCCTATTAAGGGCGGAACGCCCGCCCCCAGAAAACCCCAGAAAACTCGCGCCTTGACAAGCGACAGAGAACGGAAAACGGAAAACGGAAAACACTTTTACACAACATAAACAACTTATTCATTAACTAAACAAAAAAGCAAAAAGGATGAAAAATTTGACAAAAATTTTCATGGCGGTTGTAGCGTTGTTCGCGGTAGCGTGTACAACAGACACAACCGGTGACCTCGCTCCTGAGTTGGGCTATGGCGCAGAGGGCGCAGCAGGTCCGCAGACAACGCTTAC
>JAZQHQ010000033.1:0-53000 GCA_045540675.1 Alistipes sp.
CAGCGCTCCCCAGTAAGCGAACGGAGTGAGCGCCCCCAGTAAGGGCGGAACGCCCGCCCCTATAACCCCCAGAATGGTTGCGCCTTGACCACCTTCGGAGTTCGGAAAGCCAAAAAGCCAAAAGAAAAGTCGGGACAAAACCCGACTTTTTAGAAGAATATAAACGCCAATAGAATGTAGGTTGGCAAGAGAACAATCAGCGAGAATTTGAAGATATAACCGAAGAACGATGGCATTCGCACGCCGTCATTCTCGGCTACCGCCTTGACCATAAAGTTAGGTCCATTGCCGATATAGGTCATCGCTCCAAACAGCACCGAACCGAGTGCAATAGCTGTCAGCAACGGCTCCGATATGCCTGCAACAATAGGTGTACCTTCGGCTACGGGCAGAGCCTTGGCTACGGAGTGAAATGCGACTGCCGTAGGGGCATTATCGAGGAATGAACTCAACGCTCCCGAAAAGAAGAAGAACTGCGAAGGCTCTGTGATGCCGAGCGAAGCGGCATTTTCATTCAAAAACAGCAGTGCCGGAGTCATCGTGACGAATATACCGATAAAGAGTATCGCCACCTCGGTAATTGGCTCCCACGAGAAGTGATTTTTGCGGCGTACGCGCCTACGAGTCGATATAATAGATAAAATGAGTACCGACACAAGTACAATTTCGCGCAAGAATCGCATATACCACGGAGCATCTTCGGTTGCCATGGCCGGAATCTTTTCGGGGTTGATAAATGCCACCGAAAGCAGGATTGCCGAGAGGTAGAATAGATTTACCGAGCCTGAGAAAGAGATTTTGATGGGGTCGTCCTCTTCATTCTCGGAGCGAGGGCGAACACCTATAACCTCTTTGCGTTTCCAGATGTAGGTGTCGATTACCACATATACAAAGAGCAATACCGAGCCTACGAAAGCCCACTGTGGGAACAGAGTTTGAAACCACGAGAAATCTGCTCCACGCAGATAGAGCAGGAACAATGGAGGGTCCCCCAACGGAGTAAGCACTCCGCCACAATTTGCCACCATAGCGATAAAGAATAGTATGGTATGCACCTTGTAGGAACGGTCGCGATTTATTTCGAGGAGTGGTCGTATCAACAACATCGCTGCACCCGTAGTACCTACAACCGAAGCCAAGCCGTAGCCGATAAACATAATCGCTGCATTTACAACCGGTGTAGGGGTGGTGGAGTAGTGTATGTGAATACCTCCCGTGACAACATACAGAGCCGCCAACAGAGCGATAAACGGGATGTAGTCATAGAGCATTTGGTGTTTGAGGTTTTCGCCCAATCCCGCACGCGACAACATTATGGCGGTCGGAATGGCGATAACCAACACGAAAATCAACTTGTTGATATTTTTGCCCCAGAAACGAGGTGCAATAAGCGGCATCAATGCTATCGAGAGTAGCATCAGCACAAATGGAATAAGGAGATATGGTTCTATGTTGTACATCTGTCGAAAATTTGATTTTATACCTTTTTTGTTTTGTTGCGGTATAAATCAATTTCGGCTATACCGCAGAGCACTCTATGCCAAGGGCTCGCACCCTTTCGGCAATCTTTTCCAACTCCTCGCGTGAAACTTTTTCAATGGTCTTACACGGAGTTGCACGGTCTATCGAATAGACCATTACACTGTGCGGTCGGAGAGATTCGACAACAGCAGCCCACGCAAAAAATTCTCGTTCGGTGGTGTTGTCGATATATTCACCATTGTACTCGCCACGCAGAAACATCGTCTGCAACACAAACTCTCTGCCAAATTTTTCGAGGTTCTTCACGACCTCTGCCACCGAGTAGTTGCCGCAAGGCTTGTTTATTAGGTGTGCCGTAGCGTCTATTGCCGAGTCGAGTTTCAAGATTGGGTTATCCACCTTGTGCAACGCCCTGCAAACATCCTCACGATGCAACTGTGTGGCATTGCTCAACACCGATACTTTTGCTTGCGGAGCGAACTTGTCACGCAAGGCGATAGTATCGTCAATAATACCCTCAAATTCGGGGTGAATTGTTGGCTCGCCATTGCCGGCAAATGTTATAACATCGGGAAGTTGCTCCTCCGCAGCCATTTTTGAGAGGGTGGCTTCGAGAGCCGTGCGGATATCTTCGCGTGAGTTGAAACGGGGCTTTTCTGTACGATTGTCCGCATTCCAGCCGCACTCACAATATATACAGTCGAAATTGCACAACTTCGAGTGAAGCGGCAACAAATTCACACCGAGCGAGATACCCAATCGGCGTGAGCGTACAGGACCATATATAATATCGGTAAAAAGCATTAACCTTGCATTTTTGCACTGCAAAGATAAGAAAACTTTTTAATTAAAAAACAGGGTAAAAATAGTTTCTATTGAACTACTACGCTCTGCACAAGGTCTGTGCCGAGTTTTTTGTTTATCGAACGAACAAGAGCCTCGCGCTGCATCATCAACTCGCTGCGCAAGATGCTCGATGCAACATGGACATAGAGCGTTCCGCGAACAAATCGCACCTGACGGGTATTGGCAGCTACCACCTCGCCCGTAACCTCACGCCAAACATGCGGCAGAGAGCCTTCGGCAATCTTGCGTGCCACATCGGGGCTCTTAAACAACGAATCGAGCAGTTCGCCTATGGATTGTGTCTTGGTGCGTTTCATCGCCTACTCCTCCTTTAAGACCGTACCATACGACACATTAAACAACTTATAACTGCAATCCGCCTTGCCAAGGATATCTCCCATTCGCTCGCCATTGCAGTCGGTGATTATAACCTGCCCAAATTCATCGCCTTTGACCAATTCGATAAGGCGCGACACACGGCTCTCATCGAGTTTGTCGAACAAGTCGTCAAGCAGCAATATCGGCTTCTCGCCACACGCCTGCGCAATAATGCGATACTGCGCCAACTTCAAGGCTATAAGGAAGGATTTTTGCTGTCCTTGCGAGCCATATTTGCGGAGGGGATAACCCCCTATCGAAAAACGCAAATCATCGCGTTGCACTCCGCAGGTGGTAAAGCCCATAACCCTATCGCGCTCACGCGAAGCAAGGAGCAACTCCTCCAAAGTGGCATTATTCAACTCCGAGCGATACTCCAACTCCACCTGCTCGTGGTCATCGGATAGGGCGCGATAATACTCGCAAACGAGAGGGTAGAGCAGTTCGGTAATCTCCAAACGAGCCTTATGAATCTTCTCGGCTGCGGGAGCCATCTGTGCATCATAGATGCGGAGCATCTCCTCGTCAGAGCCCATTTTGAGGTAGCTGTTTCTGTTTGCGAGGGCTGTATTGTAGCGCATTGCTGCTTCGAGATAGCTCTTATCCAACTGCGAGATAAACGAATTTATATAGCGGCGGCGTTCATCTGCCGTATCGCTGATAAGCGAGGAGTCGGCAGGCGAAACGATAACCACGGGAATAAGTCCGATATGGTCTGCCAATCGCTCATACTGCTTGTCGTTGCGCTTCACGACCTTTGCTGCACCACGCTGATAGGAGCAAACAACCCTTTCGTGGCGGTCGCTCTCGGTACGGTAGTCGCCTTCGAGCAGGAAGAACTTCTCGCCATGGCGAACGCACTGCAAATCGGTCATCGCAAGTGCCGACTTACACATCGAGAGGTAATAGACCGCATCGATGATGTTCGTCTTGCAGGTGCCATTATCCCCGACAAAGCAGTTGAAACCCTTGTCGAGCAGTAACTCCTCTTGTGCGAGGTTTTTGAAATTAAGTATCGAAAGTCGTGAGAGATACATCTTCGCTCTGGGGTGTTAATGGTTAAAATCCAACTATTCTTTCGGCGTATTCACTCCAATATACAGCGTTCTTATACGCATCGACAGAGTCCATAGGAACATAGATTTTGCAATCTTCATTAAGTTTGAACATTCCGGTTGCTCCTGCCGGAGGATTGGTGGCTTCGCAATATATCTCTGTCACTAGTCCGCACTGTGTTATAGCCTCCTCCGCAATCGAAGTGACACTCTTTGGCAGGTCGATGCGAGTAAGACCATAATTATAGTAAAAGGCTCGCTTTCCGATAGTTGTAATGGTTGGTGGGAGTATAACTTTTGTTGTAGTTGAACCCCAAGTCGAGGAGTAGGAAATCTCCTTTGCCTCTAATGAGGTAACCGTTCCATTAAATATAACTCTGCCTATACCATTATCGAAAAGATGCTCTGCAACTTCTATATTATACAATATCTTATCCACTACGCTTGTTTGCTGGTACCTCGAATAGTAGTATATCGTATTGATATGGTCTTGTGTAATCGTAAAGGTTGCTTTCAAATCGCTATTATCCGCCGCCGAGATAGTTACAACAGCCTCACGCTCCTGCGCCGAGTGATTCTCCTCTACCACAAACGAAATATCAGACGACCCTGCGACTCCTCCTTGCGCAACAATACCGAGCCAAGAGGCATTGCTTGTTATCACCCAATCACGCTTTGCATTTAGTGTAAAGCGATATAAATCTCCCATATACATATATCGCGATTGAATACCCGTTACGGCGAACATACCCTCCTGAATTATGGCGACAGTCTGTTTTAGTTGATAACTACTCTCTATGCTCTCGATGGTTATGGTTGCACTGCGCTCCCCACCACGAGTATTTGCCTGTGCCGAGAACCTAATCTTACACTCCTTGTGTTCACCTTGATTGTCAAAAATCTCGCTATCGGGCGATAGTGTAATCCAATCGACATCACAACTCGCCTTCCACGATGTGTTTGCACCAAATGTTATCGTGGAGGTCGATGAATCGGGCGACAATCGTACCCCATTTTGGAGTTCGTAGTCGAGTGTCAAATATGGGAGAAATGGCGCCTGAGATATGGTAATAGTCGATTTTGCACCTTCTGCCGTTACATAGATATGCCCAACTCTATCTTCTTCGCTTATTGTTTCGTTGCATCCAACACTCAACAATATAACATCTCTATCCTCGTTTGATTCGGAGGTCGGCTCACCCCAAGTAATCCAATCGCAGTCGCTCGAAATGGTGTATGCTGTATTTGACTCAACATACATTTTTACCTCCTCTCCCGAACTTTGCAAAACATAATATTCGTTGACCTTTTCGAGTCCTCCTAACCAAGATTCTGATAATATATAGGCATAAACAGTAGGCTGCGCACCTCTCTGCTTAACCTGAAATGTCTTGCTATACGATACACCGAAGTACTCATCTGTTATGGTAATCACAATAGTTGCCTCTCGCTCATTGGTTGTACGATTCTCATCGAAATTGAGTTGCAATGTTCTGTGATCCAACTCCGAGCAAACCAACCAATCAGCATCTTCTTCTGCTTTGAAGGCGTATCTACTCAAAATAGTAACACTCTGTGTGCCTTTGCTACTATCAACCACAATAGCCTCCTCCGGAACTTCGAGTAGTTCGGTTAAAGCCTCACCATTGGTATTAAGTGCCGATTCCTCCTTCGTACACGATAAGCAAGCGAGTGTTACCGCAACAGTTATGAATATATAGGTATATAATCTTTTCATACTCATCTGATATTAGAAGGTGAAACCAAGTCGCAAATCAAATCCATAACAGAACTTCTTGCCGAATTTGGCATCGAACATTGTCGATTCGCTTGCATTAAACACAGGCATCTGCTGCATATTGAATCCTGCGGCAAGATAGACATCAGCCCTTTTGGTCATACGGAGATTGACACCGAGCTGCGGATTTATCAGCAATCCGCTGGTGCTGTAATACTCACTTTGATTGCCCCAAGGCATATCGAAATAGTGCTTGGTCGAAAATCTGTACCCCGCAGCCACAGCAAAGTATGGAGTGCAACGGCGATTTATGAAGTTTGCACGGAAATAGGCAAACACCGGAACATTCACAAACTTCAACGGCAAGAAGCCCGCTTGTGGCTCTTGCGACCATTCAGCGATGGCGTTATCTCCAAAAGCCGATTCGTGCAGACAAACACCTGCTCCTGCTCCGACATAGAGATAGTTGTTGATTTGATAGCCACCGATATAGTGGAGATTATACGATGGCATCAAGTCGAAATCCATCATAAATGCGAACTCAACCATCGAGCGATAGCCCTTCAATGATGCCTGCTTCCACTCCTCGATACGAGCCTTTTTAGCCTCGGCTTTTTGAGCCTTCTCTTGCAAGAGTGCTTGTTGCGCTAACGCTTTTTGACGCTCCTGCTCCAACTGTGCCTGCCTTGTCGCATCATCTTCACCACTCTTTATCGCCTTTACTTCGGCTTTTGCCTTTTCGAGAGCCAATCGTTTCTCCTCGGCAAGGCGAGCCTTCTCCTCGGCAATGCGTTTTTTCTCCGCTTCGATGCGAGCCTTCTCCTCGGCAGCCAATCGCTCACGCTCCGCCTTTTCGGCTGCTGCTTTTTCGGCAGCAATGCGTTTCTCCTCCTCGATACGCTTCTTCTCCTCGGCAGCCAATCGTTCACGCTCTGCCTTCTCGGCTGCGGCCTTCTCGGCAGCAATGCGCTTCTCCTCCTCGATGCGTTTTCTCTCCTCGGCAGCCAATCGCTCCTGCTCTGCCTTTTCAGCAGCCGCTTTCTCGGCAGCTATACGAGCCTGCTCCGCCTCTGCCGCCTTTTCGGCTGCAAGTCGAGCCTCCTCCTCGGCTTTCGCCTTGTTCTCGGCATACTTCTTATCTACTTGGAGCTTGAATACAAGGTACGAGCCATCAACCTCGGCTTGTGCCGAGATAAAGCCCTCCTTGCTCGCCTCGACAAACTTGGTGTAAGGCGAAACCAGCATCTCAAATGTTCCGTCTGTCCCCGACAACTTGCTGTCGGTAGAGCCCACTGCTGTAAGAGTAACTCCCGACATTGGGATACCGTTATTGTCGAACACAACACCTCGTACAGGGCGTGTGGCCTGCGCTGCAACCGATAGAGATAGAGCGCAACACAGCGTAAAGAAGAGAAATCTTTTCATCTACTTAATTATATGTTCTATTTTCCGAGTTTAAGACCACCAAACAATCCACCCATTCCTTGCGCGCCTTGCGTATTCTGCTTTTTGCCCTCATTCGGCATCTCCTTTGCCAATTCACGCAGATACTCATCGCCCGGACTGCGGAAGTTTACATATTTTGCAGGGTAACCGCTGACAGTAATCGACTCCACAACACCATTTCCGTCATACTTAACCTGCTGCTCCAAGCCGACCAAAACATCTGCATTGCCATTTGCGATAAGTGCCTCACGAACAGCGGTATTGACAACATTGTCGAAACCTCCGTTCTGTACGGTCTGGCTTGGCAGGAAGAAGTAAGAGATTTTGTTTGGCGAAACCTGCAAATCCGCAAATACCGCTACTGTCGGCTGAACAGCATTTACCTTGGTGTGGGTTGCAGTATTGACAAGTTTTGCCATAGATGGCGATGTTGTAGCACAGCCGGTAAACATTGCAGCAACTACGAGAAGTGTAAAAATCTTTTTCATCGTTTGAATTATTTTTAATTGTTAAACTATTGTGACTTCTATGGTAGAATACTATATAATAGTTGCAAATATAATAAAAAAATGTAATTCTTTCCTCTGTGCATAAAAATTTAACAACATAATCTCGATAAAAACGGAAGTGGTGAAAAAAAATATAAAAAAATAGTGGTTTATTGCGTAAAAAAGTGTAATTTTGTCAACTGTAATGGGCATAATGCCCAAAAATAACGAATTATAAACTAAAAAAGATACGATTATGACAAAGAAGAATGTAAATCAGGAAGAGGTTGTTGTTGCAGAGGCTGTCAGCAAAACCGAAAAGTTTTTTGAGGAGAACGGCAAGAAGGTTGTTATTGCTCTCGTTGTGCTTTTGCTCCTCGTTGCAGGTGGTTATGCCTACAAGTATTTGGTAATGGATAAGAACGAGGTTGCTGCCGCAGAACTTATCGTGGCTGCACAGGAGCACTTCTCGGGTGAGACTCCAAACTACGACCTCGCTCTCAATGGTGACGAGTCAGGTGCAGGCTTCCTCGCAGTGGCAGAGCAGTATGGCTCGACCAAAGCAGGTAATCTTGCAAAGCACTATGCAGGTATCTGCTATCTCCACCTTGGCGACTTGGAAAATGCAGCAAAGTACCTCGCAAAGTATAAGAAGGTACGCGGTCTTGCAGCAGAGGTTGTAAATGCACAGAACCTCGGTTTGCAGGGTGATGTAGCCGTTGAGCAGGGCGACTACGAGAAGGCTGTAAAGTTCTTTGCAAAGGCTGTTAAGGCTTCGGAGAACAACTACACTGCTCCTCTCTACCTCTACAAGCAGGGCTTGGCTCTTGCTGCCGCAGGTAAGGTTGAGGAGGCAAAGGCTTGCTACAAGGCTATTACCGAGAAGTATCCTAACTCTTCGGAGGCTCGCGATGCCGAGAAGTTGCTCTACTAATAGGCATTAACAAAACAGTTATATAGGGCAGTCCACAACGGCTGCCCTTAATAGTTGAACTATGATTGCAATTTCAGATATAAAGGTTGGTGTTGTAACTTTGGAGGGGGCAAAGTGTGAATTCGAGGCTTTGCAAGGGCTTGCTTTGTGCGGCGTCAAACGCGAAAATATCGAGGTGCGCCATATCCCTTCTGCATCGAAAGCAACTCTAATGGCTCTCTTTTTTGCCGAATATACCGAGGTTGATTGCGTCTATATCGCTCTACCCGAAGGGTTGGAGGAGTTGCGCGAAAGGCTCTCGGAGTTGGAGTTGCAGTGCCGTATGCCGATAGGAACATCGTTGCGCGGACTGAATGATATCAGCGATATGCTGCGCATGGTACAAATCCAGAGCGAGATGGTCGCCAAAGCCGATATGGAGGCGCGTAGTGGCTCAAATTTCAGACTAAATTAGATATAATTTAGGTTAGACTAAGTGCGAGAGGCTGTCTGACAAGGTAATTTCTGCGTTGAGCTTTTTACCAACCTTGTTGTACAACTCCCAATAAAAAGGGTGTGTCCAAAAAAAAATGTTGGACACACCCTCGTATTTGATAGGTGATGCTTTTATTGTTCGTTATCGTAGGACAGTTTGTTTTCATCACGAAATTGCCGTGGAGTAGTACCCTCGATTTTGCGAAAGAGTGTAGAGAATTGACCGACATTCTCAAAGCCGAGTGTATAGGCTGTTTCGCTTATTGTTTGTTGCTCCGACACGAGAATCTCTTTTGCACGACTTATCAGTAAACGCGAGATATATTGCGCGGGCGAAACGCCCGTAATCCGCTTAAACGATTGCCGAAACCAAGAGTAACCAACTCCAAGATGGTGAGCAACATCCTCTGCACGAAGGCTGTGGTGAACTCGTTCACGCATCAGCTGTCGCGCTTCGTTGATTATCTCCTCGGTGCGATTACCGCCATCGTTGCAATTTCTACTCTTGTAAGATATTACGCCAAGCATATGCGTAACTATTCCTGCGAGAATTTGCTGGCAACCGATACTCTCCTTATCGGCAAGATGAATGGCATCTCGGTATAGCGATATTAGCGAGTTGCTGATACCTATGTTAAGTAATGCATTTTTGCGTGAAAAGAATCCTGCTGCGGTAATCCTTTCAGCAATTCGTCCCCTGAATCCAATCCAGTACTCTCTCCAACCGGATTGAGGGTCAGGTGCGTAGTTGTGTCGTTCACCGGGAAATAGAAGGATAATCGTTCCAGCCTCAATTCTCTGACGATGAATGGATTGCGACTCGAAAAATCCTTTCCCATCGATGATATACACCAACTGAAACTCATCTAATATACGACCATTGTTCGGTTTGAAGTAGTAGGAGTCGGGGTGCTGTTGCACAGCCGGATAGTGAGCATTCTTTGCAATTGATTGTTGTCCAACGGTAGTTACGACCAATCCCCAATCCCAATCACTTGGTCCGATGGTCAGATACTTTAATGAGTTACTGTCAACTTCTCTCATTTTCTGTCAAATTTGAAAACTTTAATATCATTTTTGAAAACCAAAGTTAGCAAATATATTCTTAAATTTGCAAAAGTGAAATGAAAATTCGTGCAAATAGTATGGAGAGTTACAACTTTTTAGCCTTTGATTTAGGGGCAACCAGCGGTCGTTCGGTTATAGGAACGCTCAAAAATGGCAAAATTGAAATACAGGAGCTGACTCGTTTCCCAAATGGAATTATTGAGTTGCACGGCAAGTTCTATTGGAATCTGCTCGGTCTGTACGAACACCTCAAAGAGGGACTTGTAGCGTGCGCCAAGAAGGGGATTGTTCCTAACTCTATCGGCATCGATACTTGGGGTGTCGATGTTGTGCCTATCGGTGAAGATGGCTCTATTCTCGGTATGCCGAGAGCCTATCGTGACCCATATACTGTGGGTGCGCCCGAAAAATACTTTGAGATTGTACCTCGTGAGGAGGTTTACGATAAGACGGGTATTCAGATTATGAATTTCAATACTTTGTTTCAAATATATGCCGCTGTGGAGGAGGGCTATACCCCTATGGTAGAGGCGAAGCGTCTGTTGTTTATCCCCGATGCATTGGCATATATGCTTACGGGTAAGGAGTTCTGCGAATATACCATCGCGTCGACCTCGCAAATCCTCAACCCTCGCAACGGGAAGTTCGAGGAGTCGCTGTTGAAGGCGACAGGTGTGAGTGCCGATGTTTTGCCTGAGCCACAACTTCCGGGTGTGGTGGTTGGGGCGTTGTGCGATGCACTTGCGACTGAAACACGCATCGGCAAGGTCGATGTAGTTGCGGTGGCAGGACACGATACCGCCTCGGCTGTGGCAGCGGTGCCTGCCGAGAACGAGCGATTTGCATACCTCTCTTCGGGAACTTGGTCGTTGATGGGTATCGAAACGCGCGAGCCGATAATTACTGAGGAGTCGTTCCGTCATAACTTTACGAATGAGGGTGGAGTAGATGGCACAACCCGCTTCTTGAAAAATATCTGCGGAATGTGGATATTGGAGCAGTGTCGCAAGGAGTGGGAGAGAGTTGGCAAGAGTTACTCCTATCCTGAAATTGTCGAGATGGCAAACTCGGCAGAGCCGTTTGTGTCGTTCATTAATCCTGATAACGCATCGTTTGCCAATCCGCAGTCGATGTTGCGAGCAATCGAGGAGTTCTGTGTTCGTACGGGGCAGACACCTCCGCAGAGCGACAAACAGGTTGTCCGCACAATCTTCGAGAGTTTGGCACTGCGCTATCGTGAGGTGTTGGAGATATTGGAGAGTATGTCGCCATTCGAGATTGATGTGTTGCACATCATAGGTGGTGGTGCAAAAAATGCTCTGCTCAACCAATTCACGGCTAATGCTATCGGTAAGCGTGTCGTGGCAGGTCCTTCGGAGGCTACCGCTATCGGAAATATCATGATGCAGGCTATCGGAGCAGGAGTTGTAGGCTCGTTGGCAGAGGCTCGTAAGATTATTCGCGCCTCAATCGAAACGGAGGAGTTCCTCCCCGAGAATAGCGAACAATGGAACGCAGCATACGAAAAATTTTATAACTTAAAATAATACAAAAACTATTAAAACTATGAATGAAGCAAAAATCAAACAGGCTTATGACATTGCCGTAGAGCGTTACGCAGAGTTCGGCATTGATGTAGAGAAGGTACTCGAAAAGTTGCACAAGGTTGAGATTTCGATGCACTGCTGGCAGGCAGACGATGTAAATGGCTTCGAGTCGGCAGGCGACTTGACAGGTGGTATTCAAACCACAGGAAACTATCCGGGTAAGGCTCGTAATATCGAGGAGTTGCGTGCCGACATATTGAAGGCTAAGTCGCTTATTCCGGGTAATCAGCGTTTGAACTTGCACGAGATTTATGGCGACTTCGGTGGTCAGTTCGTGGACCGCGACCAAGTTGAGCCAAAGCACTTCGAGAGTTGGATGCAGTGGGGCGCAGAGCATGGAATGAAGTTGGACTTCAACTCGACTTCGTTCTCGCACGCAAAGTCGGGCGATTTGTCGTTGTCGAATCCTAATCCGGAGATTCGCAACTTCTGGATTGAGCATACAAAGCGCTGTCGTGCCGTAGCAGAGGAGATGGGACGCCGTCAGGGTGACCCTTGTGTCATGAACTTGTGGGTACATGACGGTAGCAAGGATATCACCGTAAACCGTATGAAGTATCGTGAGTTATTGAAGGATTCGTTAGACCAAATCTTCGCAACCAAGTACGACAATATGAAGGATTGTATCGAGTCGAAGGTGTTCGGTATCGGTTTGGAAAGCTATACCGTAGGCTCTAACGACTTCTATATCGGCTATGGCGCACAGAATAATAAGATGGTAACTCTCGATACAGGCCACTTCCACCCAACCGAGAGCGTTGCCGACAAGTTGTCTTCGTTGTTGCTCTATGTTCCGGAGGTTATGCTCCATGTTAGCCGTCCTGTTCGTTGGGATTCCGACCATGTAACCATTATGAATGACGAAACGCTCGATTTGATGCAGGAGATTGTTCGTTGCGATGCACTTGACAAGGTACATATCGGTCTTGACTACTTCGATGCT
Organism: Alistipes sp.; assembly: GCA_045540675.1. Classification (GTDB taxonomy): domain Bacteria; phylum Bacteroidota; class Bacteroidia; order Bacteroidales; family Rikenellaceae; genus Alistipes. The sequence goes on from JAZQHQ010000033.1 coordinate 12,460, forward strand.
TCGATTAACCGTATCGGTGCTTATGTAGTCGGAACACGAGCAACCCAGAAGTGTCTGTTGCGTGCTTTGTTGGAGCCAATTGCACAGTTGCGTGAGTACGAGGCAAAGGGGCAGCTCTTCGAGCGTTTGGCACTCTTGGAGGAGGCGAAGGCTCTCCCTTGGAACGCAGTGTGGGATATGTACTGCTTGCGCAACAATGTACCTGTCGGCGAGGCATTTATCGCTGATGTACAGAAGTATGAGAAGGAGGTAACCTCTAAACGCTAATTGATTATATCTTGCAATTATGGATATCTTAATCGGTCTTTTGATTATAGCGGTAGGTGCATTTTGCCAATCGAGTTGCTATGTACCTATCAACAAGATTAAGGGTTGGAGTTGGGAGTCGTATTGGCTCGTGCAGGGCATCTTTGCTTGGATACTCTTCCCGCTTCTCGGAGCGTTGCTGGCTGTGCCGGAAGGACATAGCCTGCTTGAACTCCTCGAAATAGGGGATAATTTCAATATTTTGATGACCGTTATTTTCGGTGTGCTGTGGGGTATTGGAGGTTTGACCTTCGGACTCTCGATGCGCTATCTTGGCGTGGCTCTCGGTCAGAGTATCGCTCTCGGAACATGTGCAGCAGGAGGTACTCTTTTAGGACCTGTATTGCTCAACGCCTTCTTCCCCGAGATGGGTGCGTTGGAGTCGCTCACCTTTGCAGTTATTTCGGGTGTTGTGGTAACCTTGCTCGGTATTGCAATTATCGGTGTAGCCGGAATGATGAAGGCGAACTCGCTGCCGGAGGAGGAGAATAGGGCGACAGTCAAGGATTTTAACTTCCCGAAGGGTATCGCTATCGCTCTGTTGGCGGGAGTTATGAGTGGTTGCTTCAATGTAGGTTTGGAGTTTGGTAAGGATATTAACTTTGGCGAATTGACAGCCCCTATGTTTAAGACCTTGCCTGCTACACTGCTCGTAACTTTGGGCGGCTTTGTGACAAATGCTGTGTATTGCCTCTATCAAAATTTCAAAAACAAGAGTTTCTGCGACTACAAGCAGGGCAAATTGTGGGGTAATAACCTTTTGTTCTGTGCTTTGGCAGGAGCGTTGTGGTATAGCCAATTCTTCGGATTGAGCCTTGGTAAGGGTTTTCTTACAGAGTCGCCAACGCTGATGACTTTGTCGTTCTGTATCTTGATGGCACTGAATGTTACTTTTGCAAATGTTTGGGGTATAATACTTAAAGAGTGGAAGGGTTGCTCGAAAAAGACTATTGCAGTACTTGTTTTGGGTATTGTGGTTTTGGTTTTGAGTTCGTTCCTTCCCGAATTATTAAAATAATAGGTAAAGAGTATGAAATCAATATTGGAAAATCGCCCTGCACTTGCTGCCGAGGTTGAGAAGGTTGCCGAGGTGGCAGGATATCTCTGGCAGAAGGGCTGGGCAGAGCGTAACGGTGGAAATATCACCGTAAATATCACCGAGTATGTAGATGATGAAATTAAGGCGTTGCCTGCTATTAGCGAGATATATCAGATTGGTGCGGTGTTGCCACACTTGAAGGGTTGCTATTTCTATTGCAAGGGTACAAATATGCGTATGCGTGACTTGGCTCGCCGACCTATGGAGAATGGCTCTATTATCCGTATCTTGGAGGATTGCGCATCGTATGTTATCATAGCCGACAATGCGGTGAAACCTACTTCGGAGTTGCCTTCGCACCTCAGCGTACATAACCACCTTATCAGCATAGGCTCGCCGTATAAGGCCTCGTTGCATACCCACCCGATTGAGTTGGTTGCGATGTCGCATAGCAAGAGATATCTCGAAAAAGATGTTGCTACGAAGTTGTTGTGGAGTATGATTCCCGAGACAAAGGCTTTCTGCCCTCGCGGATTGGGTATCGTGCCTTACAAGTTGCCCGGCTCGGTGGAGTTGGCAGAGGCTACCATTGCCGAGTTGGCGGACTACGATGTCGTGATGTGGGAGAAGCACGGCGTATTCGCGGTTGATTGCGATATTATGCAGGCCTTCGACCAAGTCGATGTACTGAACAAGTCGGCTCTTATCTACATTGCAGCCAAGACTATGGGATTTGAACCCGAGGGTATGAGCGATGAGCAGATGCGTGAGATGTCTGTGGCATTCAATCTGCCTAAATAATCAGCGTAAAGAAAAAGAAATCAACTTAAAACTATGAAGAATAGAATTTTATTGACAGCCGTATTGTCGTCACTTTTGTTGATTGGTTGCTGCAACCAATGGGAGGAGTATGTCGGCAAGAGGGTAGAGGCATTGGACAACTCTGCTTGGGAGGTATCGAAGTGGATTTCGGTAGTTGACGCTCCTGTTGCACCCGAAAAACCAAAATGTCTGCGCTCGGCAGATGGCGCAAGTTGGTTCATATCGACTGTAAAAAATGAGCAGAAGGTCGTTTCGGCAAAGTGGATGACCGCAGGACTCGGCATCTATCAGCTCTTCCTCAATGGCGAGGCTGTGGGCGAGGAGTTCCTTCGTCCGGGCTTCACTACGCCTCATAAGACTAAATTATCGTTCACTTACGACATTACCAAAGCTTTCGTTAAGAGGGCTGATGGCGAAAACACACTCTCGGTGCAGGTTACTCCGGGATGGTGGGGCGACAAGATTATAACGCCAAGCAAGCACCTCGGAATGGTTGGTAGGAAGTGTGCTTTCCGTGGTGTATTGGAACTTACTTTTGCCGATGGCTCAAAAAAACTCTACGGTACTAATCTTACCGATTGGAAGGCGAGTATCGCAGGTCCTGTAAAGCATGCCGGTATCTACGATGGCGAGGAGTATGATGCCCGCGAGAAGATGGGCTATGAGGTAGCAGATAGATTTGCTGTACCGGAGGAGAATACCGAATTTACAGGCGAGATTATCCCTTCTATGGGTGCAGAGGTATATCTCCGCCACGACCTCGCTCTGTCGCCCGTAAAAGCCTATGTTTACAATGGCGTTGAGGGAGCATCAGAAGATGCCTACGGAAAGGTTGTCGTAGTGCGCGAGTACAAGGATAAGGAGGAGATTGTTATTGAGAAGGGCGAAACACTTGTTGTAGATTTTGGTCAGAACTGCGCAGGTGTTCCCGCTTTCGAGTTTAATGCTGCCGAGGGCACCATCTTGACCTGCCTCCCATCGGAGATTCTCAACGATGGAAACGGTGCAAAGAGCCGCGCTATGGACGGTCCGGAGGGTAGTGTATTCCGCCGCAGCTTGCGTACTCCTGAGGTTGGTATGCGCTTGATTTACACCTTCGCCGCAAGCGAGGATTTTGTAGAATACCATCCACGCTGCACCTTCTATGGCTATCGCTATATCGCAGTTACCGCAACCGACAAGGTTACAATTAAGAGCGTGAAGTCTATCCCTGTAACCTCCATCTCGAAGGAGCTTGAAATAGGTAAGATAACAACGGGTAACGAGTTGATTAACAAACTTATCTCGAATACTTGGTGGGGACAACTCTCGAACTATCTTTCGGTTCCTACCGATTGTCCACAGCGCAACGAGCGACTTGGCTGGACTGCCGATACACAGGTCTATGCAGAGACAGGAGCATTCTTTGCCAATACCGAGAATTTCTTCCACAAGTGGTTGCGCGATATGCGCGACTGCCAAGGCGAGCGAGGTAATTATTACAGCATAGCACCAAGGGGTCCTTTCACTGGCGCGTCTATGCGATTAGGTTGGAGTGATGGAGGTATTATCACTCCGTGGATTGTCTGGAAGCAGTTTGGCAGCACCTCTATTATCGATGAGAGCTGGGACTCGATGGAGCTATATATGAATCTCATTGCCGAAACCAAGTACGACCACAATACCCTCAGGGAGTTCAATCTCAACTCGCAATATGGCGATTGGTTGAGCTATGAGCCTCTTGAAAGCTACCATAAATTGATCTATAAGGAGGGAACAAAGGAGTTGTTGCCTGAAACTCTCGACTATTGGAACTTTTTGAGCGCAGCATATTGGATTTACGATGCCGAGTTAATGGTTGATATGGCGGTGGCTACAAATCGTGATGCCGAAAAGTATCGCAAGATGGCAGCCGAGGCGAGGGCCTACGCCAAGGAGCAGTTCTTCAATGAGGATGGCACATTCAAGACACAGATTCTCAACACAATGCAGACCCCTGCACTCTTCGCTCTCAAAGTGGGAGCAGTAGAGGGCGAGGCAAAGGAGGCAATGATTGCTCGTCTGCGCAAGAACTTCGAGGAGCACGGCAACTGCTTACAGACAGGCTTCCTCGGAACATCAATATTGATGAGTACACTCACCGAAAACGGAATGGCAGATATCGCTTACGAGTTACTCTTCCAACGCAAGAATCCGAGTTGGCTCTACTCGATTGACAATGGCGCAACAACCATCTGGGAGCGTTGGAACAGCTACACCAAAGAGGAGGGCGTATCGAAGTACGGAATGAACAGCTTTAACCACTACGCTTATGGCTGCGTTTGCGAGTGGATTTGGGAGACAGTCGCAGGTATATCATCTACTCCCGAGGCTCCGGGCTTCAAGCATATCGTGATGAAGCCTATTCCTGATAAGCGTTTAGGCTTTGTGAAGGCTGAATACAACTCTGTGGCAGGCGTTATCAAGAGTGCGTGGCGCTATAAGGGCGATAAGTGGATTTGGGAGTTCACGATTCCCGATGGCGCAACCGCAAGCGTAACACTGCCGGGTGAGAGCGAATCGAAACACTACACGGCAGGTAGTTATAGGATAGTCAGATAGTTTCGCCAATAAACGAAGGAGAGCGTGTTCTGAAAATGGGAACACGCTCTCCTTGCTATGTGATATATCTCTATTTCAGAGGGATACGCTTTGCCAATCCACCCTCCGAAGTTTCGCGGTAAAGACTTGGAAGGTTGTGCCCCGTTTCGTGCATAACCTCCACAACTTTGTCGAAAGATACCAGATGTGAACCATCAGAAAGTGTAGCGTAGGCGTTAGCATCGAGTGCGCGAGCCGCTGCAACAGCATTTCGCTCTATGCAAGGCACTTGAACAAGTCCGCATACAGGGTCGCAAGTGAGTCCCAAGTGGTGTTCCAAACCCATCTCTGCGGCATACTCAATCTGGGCAGGTGTTCCGCCAAAGAGTTGGCAGGCAGCAGCGGCTGCCATTGCGCAGGCGACACCAATCTCTCCTTGACAACCAACCTCTGCACCCGAAATCGAGGAGTTTGTCTTTACGACATTTCCGAATAGTCCTGCCGTAGCGAGTGCGCGTAGCACCCTTATTCGCAGAAACTCACGAGATGTTGTCATGTGGTAGAGTACACCCGGCAACACGCCACACGAGCCACAAGTAGGGGCTGTAACAACCGTTCCTCCCGAGGCATTCTCCTCGGCTACCGCAAGGGCGTAGGCGTAGATGCGGGCACGAGAACTCAATGAGCCGGTATAGCTCTTGCTCTTGACATAATAGGTACTCGCCTTACGCGCCACTTTCAAACCTCCGGGCAACACTCCGTCATTATTAAGACCGCGCTCAACGGTTTCGCACATAACGCTCCATATATGGTCGAGAAAATCCCAAATATCCTTGCCTTCGCACTCTTCGACATACTCCCAATAGGTCTTACCCTCGTCATAGCACCACTTCTTAATATCGGCAATGGTAGTGAGAGGGTAGATATTCTTGGGTGATGCTGCGCGACTCTCCTCATTTGCCAACGAGCCACCTCCAACGCTGAAAATAGTCCAACTATCAAACACCTCGCCACCCTTCAACGCTTCGAATAACATCCCGTTAGGGTGAAAGTCAAGCACTATATCCGCCTTCCATATCATCTCGGTCGGGGCAAGTGGCTCTAATACCGATAATATGGCGCTATGTGTGAGGTGACCTTTGCCTGTGGCTGCCAATGAGCCGTAGAGCGTTACTCTGTATGCCTCTGCACCCGCAGTGCGTGCAGCAAACTGTTCGGCAGCGAGTTTTGGTCCCATGGTGTGGCTACTCGAAGGACCACATCCCACCTTGTATAATTCGCGTAAAGACTCCATAACTATCTCCTAAAATCGATGCAAATGTAAGAAATTATTGCTATACCTCAAAACTATATATAATAAAGAAGCTGTCTAACAAGGTGATTTCTGCGTTACGCATCGGTCGTTGAGTTCCTCACATACGCCCAAGTATGCTGCGGACTCAACGCCTCGCAAGCCTTGAAATCCCTATTGTTATACAACTTATAATAGAAAAGGAGTGTCTAAAAAAACTTGTTAGACACTCCCTCTATTTGCGTTATTGAAACTCTGTTACTCTCCCTTGTACTCGAAATTAACCGAGCCCTGAATAGGAGCCTTAACAACATTGTTTACATACCATTTTTCACCCTCTTTGGTCGAGATGAAGACGATAACGCGGAGATTCTCCGGCTTCCAGCTCTTCAACAATGGGAAAGCAAACGACTTCTCCATAGTCTCTCCCTTTGCAAGGTGACCAAGAGTCTGACCTGTATAGTCGCCGCTAGGCTGACGGCTCTTGTTTGCAAGACGAATAGCATTGTTGTGAAGGTCGAAATTAACACCTTCAATAGGAGTGTAGCCATTGTTTGACTGCGCACCACTAATCTTATCCTCCAACAACCATGCTCCAACGCGGAAATCAGCCTCTTCCGAAGCCTTAACAAGGGTGTTAATCACTACATACTTTGAATCTGCGTGATACTCTGCATTTACCGCAATACCACCCTTAACGGTTGTACGGTCGAGAGCATCCCGAATAAGGTCAATAAGCTTCTCCGAATTTCTATGACCGGTATTCTTCCACATATCTGCATTTACAGTAGGGTATGAAGTTACTCCCAAAGTCCTATCCAAAGACTTCGCATCGTTCAAATATGCAGGGTCTGCCGTACCATATAGGTGAGCCGCAGCAAGAACAAACTTATCGCCATAATAGCTGTTCTGCGCAACAGTGTGCAATGCGTTCATCATTTCAGGGCAGTAGCCACATCCTGTTCCAGTGAACTGTGTAAGCAATATTCGGCGAACAAAGTTTGTCTTATCTGGGTTGGTATCCTCCGGTGCAGCAGGAGCGTCAGGCGGAGTTAAAACCACATTCAGTAAGATATCCGACTTTGTGTACTCGATACCATAGCTTGCCCAGAAACGGAAGCTGCAAGCCTCCTCTGCGGTGGAGGTGAAGGTATTGCCGTCAAGAGCCTCATCTTCACCCTTGAAAATTGTGCTCTCTGCGGTAACATCTTCGCCATTGTATGTAACGGTAAAGGTCGCGATGCCATCTGCATCTGCACCTCCATTGTTGTAGATAAAGAGTTTATCCACCGAGAGAACAAGACCTTTGTCTACGCCGGAATCGCTATTTTCGCCATTTCCGGCATTGCCCGTGGTGCAACCAACAAGCGTTGCACCGAGAAGCATAAGTGCTAATGTTTTAACTGTTTTCATACTATTTTTTATCATTTTTGTATTACGAATTTCTCATTTAGAATGATGAAGTAAGCATCAGGTTTACACCCGTGTAAGCAGGGGAGAAGCGACATACTCCGCCCGAGCAGATATATCCTGCGCGGTTGCGACCATAACTCAACTGTACGCGAGTGCGGTTGTGAGTGTAGCTGAAACCACCATTGTAGTAGTGCATCTTGCTCTGTCCGATATTGTACATATCCTGAACATAGAAACTCCAATGTGGCGCAAGGCTGAACTCAACGAGTCCTGCAACCCAATCGCCTTCGCTGTGCATTCCGTCCCACTCGCTCTGCTCATCGCCCGAGAGGAGATACTGTACCTCGAAGCGCAACGACATCTTGCGGTTGAACTTGTGAGTTACATCGCCCACGAAGATATGAGCCTGATTGTCCATATTATCTTGGAACGAGTAGAGGATGAGAGTCTTCCACTTCTTGTTCCACTGACGCTCAACATCCACATTTATATCGCGCCAAAAGAGCATTCGTTGTCCAGCATCAATCTTTTCGAGCGAATAGAAGGTCGAGAAGTTGGCGTGGAAATTCCAATAGCGGTAACGATTGCTCTTGCTACGATATGAGTAGCAGAGGTCAATCTGACCACCCATCTCGGCAGGCTTCACCTGATAAGGATTCAGGTTTGCCAACATATAGGTGTATTGGCGAGTCAAAGCCGGCACATAGTTGATGGTGTTGCCACCTCCCGTGTTGATAGGATTCATACTGCCATTAGCAAGTTCGGGTACGAATACATCAATCATTGTGCTGATATTGTTAATCGCACGGAATGTACCCATCACGCTGAAAGTCTTGTAGTTGTAACCAACCTCACCAAGAGCCGCCCAGCCTTTTTGGTACTTATTGTCGATATCGATATCCTTGCCTTTGCCAACATACTCTCCACGCACGGTCAAACCATTCCAACCGAAGTTTACGCGACCCGAGTAGAGATTGAGATTTGGCTTAACACCATAATACTGCAAACGAGTCATCTCATTTCCTGTACCCATAGTGCTCGAATGGATTCTGTTCCAATACTCCGTAGCCTGTGACAGACTCTGATAGCGATTGACATACGAACCTTCGATATTGAAGGTTATAGCCGAAGCCTTCATAATATCTGCCAACGACACCGACAAATCGGCTCCACGCACCCAACTCTTCGAGTATTCGGTGTAGAGTCGCGGACGACCATACATACCCCTGATTGCCACATAGCGACCAAAGTTGTAGCCTACACGCACACCCTCAATCGAGTTGTTGATGCCGAGTTGTCTATCCTCGAACGAACGGAAAATCAGACCATTTCCATATTGGTCGAAGATGTCGCCAACCAAGATATCGAAATTCTTGTCACGCCACTGAATATACTTCGAAGCGAGGTAGAACTTATATCCGTCAGCCAACGCATCGTAGCCCACAAGGGCAGGCAGATAAGCATTCATCTGCACACCAGCCGAGAAACGACCATTTGCGTAATCGACCTTGATGTAGTTGTTCGAGCCAAAGTGGTCATCAGGACGAGCAATCTTCTTGTCGGGAGTATAATATACGGAAGAGGAGTCGAAACTACCCGATACCTGACCATTGCCAAGCACCTTCTGCGCCGAAGCCGAGAGTGTGAGCGCGATGCCCACAAATAAGAGAGTTAATCTTTTCATCGGTTATTTCTTCTTTTTCTGTCCCTTTTTCAACTCGACAATTTTGTCGAACAGTAACTGCTCGCTACCCGGAGTATAGCCCGAATGCGAGAAGATAATGTTGCCCTCGCCATCAACCACAAACGATTGCGGAGTAAGCGACACATTCATTGCGCGTTTGAGCTCCTGATTTTCGTCATAGACGCAGATAAACTCCCAGCCACGCGAGTTTGCAATAGCCTTTGCCGAAGCCTTCAAACGAGAGTCGTCAACCGATACGGCTACAACCTCAAATTGAGCCTCCTCGCGCCACTCTGCCAAAGCATCGTTGATGGCGTTCAACTCCTGAATACAAGGCTTGCAGGCGATAGACCAATAGGAGATAATCATCGGCTTGCCGTTCGAGAGTGAGCGTACCGAAACCATCTTGCCTTGTGCGCTCTCCACCTGTACATCGGGAAGTTGCTGTGCCGAAGCTGCAACACCTACGAATAGAAGGCATAAAAGGCTTAAAATCTTTTTCATAATTTCTCTTTTCTAAAAAATCGTAATCAAGGAGCCTTGCATGCGAAGGCTCCTTGATTGCGAGAGTGTTAAAATTAGTTGCGAGGTGCCATACCAATCTTGCGGAGGTGAGCCTGCATACGCTGGTCAATCTCCTCGCGGGTAGGGTACTTCTTGTCGATAGTCTTGATAGTCGTTACCTTCTGCGACTCCTTCTTTGCCTGTGGTACAAAGGTTGTCTTTGCGTAAGGCTTGTTTGGAGTGGTGTAAGTTGCACCATTTGTCAACTTCGCAGCTTTGAGTATAGCATTAACCTTTGCCGACATCTTCGCAGGTGTAGGAGTAACCTCCGGAGTTGTAGTTGGCGCACCCTTTGTCAATTTTACGCTCGATACAACATGCGAGTTATAGAACTGCAAGTTGCCGTAGTAGTCGTATACTACATTCGGATAGAAATTCACAGGTGTTACTGTTCCCTCCTCGTCCTCAAAGTTCACAGTGTAACCATTAATGGTTATCTCGTCATCAGTAATATTTACCGGAAGACCTGCTGCCTCTACGCTCTCTGGGTATTCAGGGTGATAAGGGAATGTATAACCACTCTCGTAGTTAGCACCACAGAGATAGTGATTCATTCCGTTGTACCAGCAGCACATTGGTGGTATGCGATTATTGTGTACAGGGACAAATACCTGACCATTCTCATTAACCTGCAAGAACCACTTTGGACCGAAGTCGTGGAAGAGATAATCAATGATAGATGCGTTGTAATCCTCCATCAAGAACAATCCCCAAGGAGAAGTCTTTGCCATGGCGCGGTCATCGTCAACGCTCCAACCAAGGCAGAGAACGCGGTTTTGACCAGCAACACCCTCGTTGTAAGCCTTTGCCTGTGTGTTGTACTCTGCAAGGTACGCATCGGCAGCATCCTTGCCGACACCATGAGCTGCGAGTACAGCATAATCAGCCTCCGAAAGAGTCTCTGACTCATTTATATCACCGATTGTTACGCTCCAACTTCTTTCAGTCTTCGTATGCTCTCCGGTGTTGGCATCGTAAACATTTACGGTTGCAGTAGCAGTCCATTCGCCCTTCAACGCGTTCAATGTAGCCATTCCTGGGAGTGGATCAACCGGCTCAATAGCCAACGAACGAGCCACAGCGTAAGCCTGTGCACCCTCCTTGTCAGGGTTGCTTGCGCGTCCCTCGGTGTTCCAAGCCATCATTGCACAAGAGAACGAGGAATTCTCGGATACATCAAACTCGACATCTGCACCTTGATCAGAGTTAACCTTTGCAATATCCGTATCCAAGAGCTGATAGTAAACATTACCAGCATTCATCATTACCATATCCTTGTAGGTGTAGCCGTAAGCACTCATGTACGACTCGAAATCGCGGGTAAAGTTCGCTACAAATGTCACTGTTTCAACATCTCCATATTCAGGATTGTTATAGTGAGGATTCTTAACATTGAACTTAACCTTCCAAGGCGAATATGGCTCAACCGGTGTTACAACAATCTCAGGCTCCTTCAATTTGTACTCTTTGAGATCAAAAGTGATATGCTGGAAGTTCTGTGCGGACATATCCGGCTCGAACTCTCCATCATCGCCAATCTTTGCACCTACGCTATTTACAACGAGGTGATATTTGCCACCAGCGATAAGCGTACGGAAGTAATTTTCAAGAATCAACTCCTGCGGACCCTCCGAAGCGTACGCGTAACTAACAACTTGCAAGTCTGCTGCTGTCTGCGAAGTGAGGAACCACTGCCAAAGATCCTCTTTGCCTTTAAGGAATAAGTTGGTAATATCCTTATATCCATCTCCATACTCACCGACCTCTGGGAAAACACCCCAAAGATACATAAATGTTCTGTCGTCAGGAGTGAAGGTTACCTTACCTGATTTGGTTGTCAGATCGCTAACCTCAACATTTACCGAACCATCAAACTTCTCCGGTCCAGGCAAAGTGAGTTCAATCTTTCTATGCCAAGCGTCCTTATGCCAATAATCTTCCGGATTCAGACTCTTACCACTGTCTTCAGCAGCCTCGTAAGCCGCAATATCATACGGGAACCAATACCAACCACAACCATCACTGTCAATATAAAATCCCATAGTTGGCGTCAATCCATTCTCCTTGGTACACTCATGCACCTCCGATAGATAGAGCACAAGTGGCTCGCCCGGAGTGAATAAGTAGTAGTACATGATAGTGTCTGCTGTCGGATCATCTTTAGTTGACTCCGTACAAGACTCTCCTAATGTAGTAAACCAACCAATCTCGCCCTTCTCGTTGCGGCGATATGCATTGTAGTGATTGATATTCAGTACAGTATCTCGATTAAAGAAGAATGCCGGATATACGATATGGTTGTGGTATAATCCTCCACATGCAGGCTCGTTACCATTGTATGCCTCCACTGCAATATTGGTAACACCCCAAGTAGCACGAGCATTCTTCTCTTCGATTAACTTCTTGACACTTGGTGGTAAAGTTACTTGAACATCCATTCCCTCGAAATTTGATCGGATGACTTCAACATCGTTGTCGGAATACTTCTCCGGAGTCTCGAACTCGGCTTGATAGATCTTACCGTTGTTGTAGTACTCGGTCTCCGAGATTGCAGCTGCGAAATATACGACAAACTTCTTGTTTTTGTCAAGACCTTCGTTACCCGAGATATGCACTGAGTTCAAACTCCTTACATTCTCGTAGAGTTTACCGTTTCCATTACGCTGCGCGCGGAAGATAACTGCGATTTTTGGGCTTTCATCTACAAGGTGGTTGTAGATAGGTCGCTTCTCTGCATCGTAGCCCTTGATGGTCATTCGCTTGCCATCAGGTGTGATTACATACTCCTCGACCATATAGGCGAGTTTCTTCAAATACTTGGCATTTACGGGAACATCAACCGAGATGGCGTTGTGTACCGTAGGCTTGCCTGTAATTGCAAATTCAGGTGCACCCCAAGTCTCATTAGGATCTTGCACGCAAGATGTTGTCATGCTGCCGACTAACGCAAAGAGTCCGCAGATGACGAGTGTTTTGAATAAGTTTTTCATAAAAATTTTTATTTAGTGAATTGAAATAAAGTTGTCTATCGGGGTGCAAGATATGAATAATTTTTGAAATTTTCATATAAAATATCAATTTTCTTCGTGCGTTCGCGTAATTACCGCGTGAGCGCGATGTGATAGAATGAATGTGCAGAATAAATATGCGACCTAATATGAAAGAAAATTGAGAGTTGAAGATCCTCCAACTCTCAATTTAATTTTTAATTTTTAATTTTTAATTTTTAATTTATTTCTTGTACTCCTCAACGCCCTTACGCAGGAACTCGACAAAGCCCTCAACCGAGAGGTCGTAACCACGAGGTTCGCCCAAAATTTTGCCATCTTTGCCCTGCAAAACATAGTATGGCTGGGCGTTTACCCCGAAGCGTGTAAGGGCATAATTGGCATTTACCTTACCCAAAGTTTTCAGCACTTTGCCTGTCTCTGTTGTTACCCAATCACTCTCCGGCAACGGCATCTTGTCATCGGTGTAGAGTGCCACGATAACATACTCATCGCGCAAAATCTGCTGTACGGCAGGGTCTGCCCAAACGCGCGCCTCCATCTCGCGGCAGTTCACGCAGCCATGACCTGTAAAATCGATAAATATCGGTTTTCCGACCTTCGCAGCATACGCCTCTGCCTCCTTCATGTCGAAGAAGCCTTTTAAGCCGTGTGGGAGGTGCAAGACATCGCTATATTTCGCGTTGTTTACATCTACTTCGCCACTGCTTGATGTTGCGGCAGGAGCATACTTCTCAATCACAAAATCCTGCGATGAAAGCGGTGGCAGATAGCCCGACAACGCCTTCAAAGGTGCGCCCCACATACCCGGAATCATATATACAACGAATGTGAATACTCCGATAGCCAGAGCCAAACGACCTACGCTCAAATGCTTAACCTCGCTGTCGTGAGCGAACTTAATCTTACCCAAGAGGTACAAGCCAAGCAACGAGAATACCACAATCCAAATTGCAAGATATACCTCGCGGTCGAGCAAGTTCCAGTGATAAACTTGGTCGGCAACACTCAAAAATTTGAATCCGAGCGCAACCTCGATAAATCCGAGTACAACCTTCACCGAGTTGAGCCAACCGCCACTCTTTGGCAACTTCTGCAACAACGAAGGGAAGAATGCGAAGAGTGTAAATGGCAGTGCAAAAGCGGTCGAGAATGCCAACATCGTGATAATTGGCGACCACACCTCGCCCGAAGTCGATTTGATAAGTACCGAACCAACAATAGGACCTGTACACGAGAACGATACGAGCACCAAAGTCAATGCCATAAAGAAGATGCCTCCGATACCTCCCTTGTCCGACTTGGCATCGCTCTTGTTTACGAGTGCGCTCGGCATGGTAATCTCGAATGCACCGAAGAATGAAGCCGCAAATATCATAAATACCACAAAGAAGAGGATATTTGGCAACCAATGTGTAGCCAACCAATTGAAGATATCGGCAGTTACGGCATCACCACCTACTACGCGCGTAATAATAATAAGTGCCGCGATAGGGAGTGTGTAGAGTGCAACGATAAACAGACCATACAACGATGCGTTGATTCGACCACGAGCTGCCGAGCCGCTATTCTTCATAAAGAACGATACGGTCATCGGCACCATAGGGAATACACAAGGGGTAAGTAGTGCTGCAAAGCCCCACAATACAGCCTCGATAATGAGCGACCACAACGAGCCCTCGCCTGCGGCATCTTTAACGGTTTTGACCTCTGCCTGCGGTGCGCTTGTACCTTTGCCGAGTTCTACGGTAAACTCATCGGTAGTAGGGGAGAGGCAACTGCCAACATTGCATGCCTGATACGATACGGCAACCTTCACATTGCCACCTTTGCCCTCAACTTTGAAGTCCTGCTCGAAGAGAGCTTCGTTGTCGTAGTGACCAATCTCCATGCCGAGAAGTTCGTCCATCTCAACCTTTGCAGGCGACAAAAGACGCAACTCTCCCTTGGTTGTAACGCCCTCGCTCGGAGCAAACTCAAAAGTTGTAGGATTGAATGCTTTTGCAGGGTCGGTAACATAAATATGCCAACCATCCTCCATCTGCGCCTTCAACTCTATGGTGTAGATACCATCGCCCTTATCCGTAACGGAGTGCTTCCACTTTACGGGGTTTTCGCCCTGAGCCAATGCCATCATCGGCATTGCGCACAAGAGCATCAATAAAAAGTTTCGTAAAATTTTCATAATTATTTATTTTTTTAGTTTTTGTTCTCTGGTATTTGTTTTATTCTCATTATCCAATTATTCAAAAATCAACACATCGCGTTTCTCTTCTCGGTCTGTAAAGTGTTCATCCCACCTTTTGCTAATGTATTCGAGAACCGGCTTCCTATTTATCTCATTAATGTTTGGATCATCTACTTTGGGATAAGACATATTGTCGGCAAGATATTCTTTCAACGATTTTTCGTTAATCGTTTTCTTGGCTACGAATTTTTTTAGCTCTATATCTTCTGGCATATCCCTTTTATCCTCAAAGAATTCAAGTCTTATCCATAATCCTATATGACGCCTAATTTCCCATTTGATAGCACTATGTAGTTCGTTTATATCGCAATTATTCTTTGCAAGATGTTCAAGATAATCTGCCGAATTATTGATATTTCGGATATTTACCTTCAATCTCGCTAACGCTTTTAGATTATCGAATAGCGTATGTTCCATCGCAATGTTCGATAGTAGTATTGAGTCATGTGGAACTTTTAGATTAGAAAAATGAATATAGCCAATCTTTGAGATGCTTTTGTTTTTTGTTAAATCATCATCAAGCTCCTTCAATATATTGATATTTGCTATTAGATGACGAGCAAAATCTTCTATTTCGCCTTCATAGAACTTTTTTTCGCTCTCAAATTTCTTAGATTCATCGTGAAGTTTTAATATGCGATTTGCAAAAAAAGAGCACAATGCGATGCATAGTGTTGTCGATTCAGGAAGGATATCAATAAGTGTTGTTGATTCAGGAAGGAAATCAATAATACCCTTCTTCTCAAAAACGGCTAATATGATAAGAGCCACAAAACATATTATAGAAAATGCAAAAGCGACTCCATATAGTGCATAGTATCTCGTGTACGGGTCTTTGTAGTTAGTAGTTTTCTTGCTGTTCATATATCTTTTAATTCTTCATTCGTAATGCTCTCCATTCGTTGCAAGAGAATTTCTCCATCATTGTCATTCCGAGCGATTGGGCTTTTACGGTGAGCAGCGGAATATCATCCTCGAAAAATCCGCTTAAAAATAGCTCGCCTCCTGCCGAAAGGGTAGAGGTGTAAGCCGCCATATCGGCAAGCAGAACATTGCGATTGATATTGGCGAGTATCATATCGAACTTCTTGCCCTCTATTGCCGAAGCATCGCCACAAACCGACTCCACAATATCGGTAACTCCATTCAGAACGATATTCTCGCGAACGCTCTCCTCTGCCATTTCGTCAATCTCGACAGCAAGAACACTCTCGGCACCGAGTTTTGCTGCCACAATAGCCAAAACACCCGTACCACTGCCCATGTCCAATACGCGCTTGCCCTTCAACTGTGAGCGAAACAACATCTCCACCATCAACTGCGTGGTAGCGTGATGTCCTGTACCGAATGACATCTTTGGTTGGATAATAATCTCCAAACCATTGTAGTGAGGGCGAGCCTTATGGAATGGTGCGCGTATCAGCACCTTGCCATCAACCTCAACCTCCTTGAAGTTGCTCTCCCATACGGCATTCCAATTCTGCGCCTCGATATCCTCAAAATAGTAGTCGAGAACACCCTCGTTGTACAAGAGCTCCTCAATGCTCTCTTTGCACCTGTCAAATTCTCCTTGGGGAATATAGGCATTGAGCAGGCCACCTTCGTAGTCGAAACTATCAAACGGGAAATCGGAGAGATAAGCTGTAAGAATATCTCCCTGCTCCTCCGTTGTGCTTATTGATAGTTTCGTATAGTTTGACATTGGTATCTGTTTTTTTGTTTTGCGAACTCCAACCCTTATCAAGGCGCAAGCGAGAATAGGGGTTATGGGGGTTATTGGGGTTATAGGGTGCGCTTTAAGTTTTTTTTGTTTTCCGTTTTCCGCTTTCCGTTTTCCGTTTTTCTCGTCTTTCGTCTATTCAACATACAGCACCAATCCCTTCAAATATTCACCTTCGGGGTGGTAGATATTGATAGGGTGGTCGGTAGGTTGTGTCAGTTGGTGAAGGATACGCACCTTGCGCCCTGCGATTGCTGCTGCGGTAAATACCGTGGTGCGGAATAACTCTTTTGATACCGCCTGCGAGCAGGAGAATGTAAAGAGTATGCCTCCACTCTTAATTTGCGACAATGCTCTTGCATTTAATCGTTTATAACCCTGCATAGCATTTCCCAAAACCTTATGATGTTTGGCAAATGCCGGAGGATCAAGGATTATCATATCGTACTTGTCGCCTATATCTTTCAGGTACTCTACGGCATCGCACGCCAACGATGTGTGCGGTGCATCTTCTCCAAAATTCAACTTTATATTCTCATCGACAAGTCTTACCGCACGCTCCGAAGCATCAATCGAGCAGACCTCTTTCGCACCACCAGCCAGGGCATAGACCGAGAAACCTCCCGTGTAGCAGAAGGTATTCAAAACGGTACGCCCCTTGGCATATTGCTGAACAAGATGGCGGTTGAATCGTTGGTCGATAAAGAAGCCCGTCTTTTGTCCCTCCTCCCAATTTACGAGGAACTTGTGACCATTCTCCAATACCACATTATCCTTCTCTGCCGAGCCGTATAGATAGCCATCAACAGCGTTGAGATTGGCTTTGAATGGCACGGTCTGCGCACTTTTGTCGTAAATAGCCGTAATATTCTCGCCATATACTTCGCGAATAGCGGTTGCTATCTCATTGCGCGAGAGGTACATTCCGACCGAGTGACACTGCACCACCGCGGTTGTTCCATAAATATCGACCACCAACCCCGGCATTAAATCTCCTTCACCGTGAATAAGACGATAGCAGTTTGTCCGTGGGTTGTCGGTCAAATCGAGCGTACGGCGTACATCGTAGGCACTTGCAATGCGGTCGTGCCACCAATTTGCATCAATCTCCTCCTGCTCGAAGGTTAAAATTCGTACTGCGATAGAGCCAATCTGATAGTGACCACGCGCAATGTAGTCGCCTCGTTGTGTCAGGATATCTACAACCGCCCCTTCGGGGATATTTTCATTCTCGCACTCAATACGCTCTATTGCTCCCGAGAATACCCACGGGTGACGGCGTTGAAGCGACTCCTCTTTGCCTCGGCGAAGATATATCTTTGTTCTGCTCATATTGCTACTCGAAAGGTTCAACATAGAGTGTGAATACCAATGGCGTATAAGGTAAAATCTCGGTGCTTATGGTAATTTTGGTCGTAGTTTCTGACTCGGTGTCGTAGTTATAGTTGTAATTGTAATAGTTATAATCGTAGTAGTTGTAATACGGGTTGTAGTACGAATTATAGTATGAATTGTAGTAGTTGTAGTAGTTCATTGCGTTGTAGTAACTTGCCGAGCCTGTGGAGGTCGTCTCCGATGTTGTACTGCCCGACAAACCTGCTGCACCATAGGCGTATCCCGAAGTTGTGACTATCTGTCCGTATGTGCCGTAATGCATCTGTGGAATACAATAGTACCACGCTCCGATAGCTTGTCGCTCATTCTCTGCCTTGCCTTCATCGTCAGAAGGGCTGTAACTGAATACCTCGCATGTAGGGTTTTGCTCGTTGAATACGAGTTCGCGAATCTCGGCAATGTTGGAATCTACCACAAATCCGTCCATCAGGCGCACCATATACCAAACTTTGGCGCGACCATTCTTTGTGACCTGAGTCTTTTCGGTGCGCTCCGCAGCAGTGAGTCCGGCACCAAAACGCTCAACGAGAATTTCGTTGATTCTCTGATTTATCTCCGCCATATTTCCCGGGGCGTAAATTTTGTTATCCTCGTAAGGATTATTCAGACCGGCTTGGTGGGGTTGAATGTATTGTCTGTGGTAGTTGTATGTCTCTACCTTATCGGGATTACAGTCGAGTTGATAGTACAATCCTGTAAGTTTCAAATCGTCATTTTCATCCGTCTTCTCATTCTCGGATTTGGTAGCCTGCTTCCATTGCGAGTCGATGCCGATGTAGCTCTTGACCATATCCAACTCCAAGTCGGAAGGGTTTTTGATTACGCTCAAAACCTCGATATCCAACATCAGGGGACGCGAAGAGTCGAGAGCGTATTGTCCTTCGTATCCGCCCTCTGTCGAAGAACCATTCTCTCCGTAAGCCACCACCGATGGGAGATAAAGGCGAACCTTCGAGCCCTTGCGTAGGCGATAGACAGAGTTGTTAACCTTCAATTCATTGCGCATAGACAGGTATGTTCCCTCCAAAAGTCCCATGTTGATACTGCCTCCATAATTGACATACGGGGCATAGTGAGTGAAGTGAGAGAATGTTCCGCAGAGATCTGCCAACTTGTAGTCACGAGTCATACAGATTACTCCGTTTATGTCGCGACCCGTTATATTGGTAAATACCCAACAAGTGTCCTGCTCCATTATAGGCTCCGAGCCGAAGTTGTTGCCGGCAGCGATATCGTTGTCGTTTCTGTCGCCATCGAGAATCTCGACATAATAGCCTCCATTCTCCTGATAGTTGCCGATAAGTTCGGGCTTATGTATCCTTATCCATGCATCGAGGGCAATTTTCTCGCGCTCGCTGTTGGGGGTTGTTACCTCCTTTATGCACGATGTGAGGGCAAGTACGCCCAAAAGTGTCACCGCTAAAAATTTTATGCTGTTTCTCAATTTCATATCTCTACTTTTACTTTGTGACTTTTTCAATCTTCATATACCACGCTATCATTGAGTTCTTAGGCACAACACCTATCTCCTTCTTGCCTCCGTAGGCAAGATTTGAGGTCATATATACTTGTACCGAATCTGCTTCATGACACCCCGGAAGTATGCGTTCCACTCCCTCCAAAATCTTTGTCGTGCCGAGTGTTATGGATAATGGCTCGGTGGACCAATCTAATGTGTTACCACTCTTTTCACCAAGTTGTCCTATGATTGAAGGGATATTGGAGAGATATATCGCCGAATAGTTTGGCTCATTGCCTTCGAAGGTGTAGGCGTTAAATCTGATATCGATTTTATCTCCCCACTCCACTACGGGTTTGCTTTCACGGTCGGCATCGTAGTAATTTACGATATGGCGATAGGCGTAGCGACCAAATACCGTGTAGAATGAGGGGTTGTCCTCTATGACATCACCGAGGTTCTCCTCGGCAACCATACGCCGCGAGGAGGTTAGATACTTCTCGATTTTATCGCGCTCCGAGAGCAGAGTATCCTCTTGCTTGCATCCTACTAACAGCGAGAGTAGAAGTAGTATGGTTAAAATCTTCTTCATAGCCATCAAACGGACAAAGATATAAATTATTACGCAAAAACTATGTTTTTGTAGTAAAAAAATGCGATTATAGTTGTTTCAATGCACTGCGAATAGCATCTTCGACACCGAGCGATGCGTCTGCTTTGAATATCTTTTGCAACACCTTCTCTGATGCCGCCTTTGTGAAACCGAGCATTACAAGTGCCGAGAGAGCCTCCTCGAACGCCTCCGAGCGTTGCGATACGGAGAGCGCATTTTCGGCTGCATTGTGAGATGGTAAATCGAGCATCTTGCCACTCAAATCAACGATTATCTTCTGTGCGGTTTTCAAACCTAAACCCTTCACATTTTTGAGAAGCGTTGCATTTCCTGTTGCGATAATATTTCGCAATTCCGAAGGTGAATATGTCGATTGAATCATTCGCGCAGTATTTCCTCCTACGCCCGATACGCTGATAAGCAGGCGGAACAGGTCGCGCTCCTCCTTTGACGCGAAGCCATAGAGCAACTCTGCATCTTCGCGTACAATGTGGTGC
This sequence comes from Alistipes sp., assembly GCA_045540675.1. GTDB lineage: Bacteria > Bacteroidota > Bacteroidia > Bacteroidales > Rikenellaceae > Alistipes. The sequence goes on from JAZQHQ010000033.1 coordinate 33,078, forward strand.
AAAAATAGTTTTACGCTCTCCTCCTTCTCTATTGCGGAGTAGGTGTGGAGCGAGATATTTATGAAATAGCCGATACCTCCCGCATCCACTACTGCGTATGCCGGTGCTACCTCGGCGAGTCTTCCGTTGATGTATTCGTACATACCTACCAAATATAATTTGGTGCAAAAATAGGAAAATCCGTTCAAAAGAGAAAATTTCGTGGCGACAATGTTGTGCATTCTCCGAAAAAAGTATAACTTTGCGTAATTTATTGATGGTTATGGGAACTACACTAATCGTAATTTTGATTGCTGTTGGGGTGGTGGCATTCTTTGTGGTGGCAATGTCGCTGACTCTGATATTCAAAGGACATCATATCGACTCCGAAATATCTACGAATAAGGATATGCAACGCCTCGGTATTAAGTGTGCAGTGCAGGAAACTCGCGAGGATATGGCAGCCGAAAATTGTGACGATACACCTTGTAGCGGAAACTGCGCAGGGTGTGATATTGAACATTCAACTACAAAAAAATAATAAAATGAAGAAGTTAATTTTAATGCTTGTAAGTGCTGCTTTTGTGGCAACAACTGCTATGGCGCAATCTATTCCGAATCTTCCAAAGAAGTTGTATTCAGGTCCTTGGAAGGCAGGTCATGTGCAGGGAGTTGCGGTTGATGCAAAGCAAGAGTTTGTCTATGTTTCATTCACGACAATGCTTGTGAAAATGGATATGAGGGGCAATGTTGTAGGAACGGTTACGGGACTTTTAGGACATTTAGGTTGCCTCGAATTTAATGAGGAGGATGGTCGTTTGTATGGCTCGTTGGAGTACAAAAACGATGCTATCGGCAAGGGAATTTTGAAGCAGGAGGGTGTATCGAAGCAACTCGAAACGGGCTTCTATGTCGCCATATTTGATGTTGATAAAATCAATCGCAAAGGTATGAGTGCCGAGCGTGACGGCGTTATGAAAACCGTCTATCTCAAAACCGTTATGGACGATTTCAAAGCCAAAGTAAAACTCTCTTCGGGTGAGAAAGTTGAACATCGTTACGGTTGTAGCGGTTTCGATGGTATTTCGTTCGGACCTGCATTCGATGGTTCCGGCAAGAGAATGCTAACTGTTGCTTATGGTATCTATGGCGATACAAATCGTACCGACAATGACTATCAGGTGCTGTTGCAGTACGATACCGAGAAGTGGACAAAGTACGAATCTCCGCTCTTGCAGGAGAAGATGCATCGCAAAGGTCCATCTAAACCATACGGAAAGTACTTTGTTTACACCGGCAATACGACATGGGGCGTTCAAAATCTTGAATACGACAAGCATAGTAATCTGTGGTTCTTGGCGTGCTATGCGGGAAAGAAAAGCACCTTCTCCAACTATACTCTTTTTGCTGTAAATGGTGCAGAAACTCCTATTGTACGACCTTTGTATGGTGTTGGATATGAGGAGGTAGGACCAGTATTGACCTACTCGTATAAGGGTGGTCGTACCGACCGTAAAGATTTGGATGTTCGAGGCTGGCACAACAAACTTGGTGCGTGTGGAATATGCTCGCTGGGTAACGGGTATTTCTATCTCGTATCTGCCAAGAAGTCGGAACAGGGACAGTCGGCAACACTACATCTTGCACGATACAAGGCAGGACGCAACAACGCATTTGAGATTTTGCAATAACGCCACTATTTAGTTGAGCCACAATTCAATAAACCTTATGGCAAAGTATGACGATATCTTTCTGATTAACTCCGATGAGGAGTTAGAACGCGAGGCGTTACGGCTATTTCGCTATCAGGCAGAGCATTGTGCGCCGTATGCGGAGTATGTTCGTCTGCTTGGCGTTGAGCCTGCGGAGGTGTGTCGTGTGGAGGATATTCCGATGTTGCCAATCGAGATTTTCAAATCGCACAAGGTCTATTGTGGCGAGGGCGAGCCTCAAATTGTCTTTACTTCGAGTGCTACAACGGGAATGGAACAGTCGCGCCACTATGTTGCCGACCTTGCGCTCTATGAACGCTCTTTTATGGAGGGATTTCGCTGCTTCTATGGCGATGCGAAGGAGTGTAGCATATACGCTTTGCTACCATCGTACCTCGAACGCGAAGGCTCTTCGTTGGTCTATATGGCGGAGCGCTTGATTGCCGAGTGTGGGGGAGGAGGATTCTATCTAAACGATTACGAGAAGCTGTTGAGCGATATGTCGCGAGATGATAATCCAAAAATTCTACTCGGTGTAACATACGCTCTACTCGACTTGGCGGAGAATTATGCCCCACGACTCGAAAATACGGTCGTAATGGAGACGGGTGGTATGAAGGGCAAGCGCAAAGAGTTGCCAAAGAGCGAATTGCATAAGATTTTGTGTGCAGCATTTGGTGTGGAGCGAATACACTCGGAGTATGGTATGGCGGAGTTGATGTCGCAGGCATACTCTTTTGGCGAGGGGCTATTCCGTGCGCCAAAGTGGATGAGTGTATTGGTGCGCGATGTAAATAATCCGTTTGCCCGCCTTGCTGCGGGTAGGCGCGGAGGCTTGGATATTATAGATTTGGCAAATCGCGACTCGTGTGCATTTATCGCTACGCAGGATATGGGTATAAGATATGCAGACGGCTCGTTCCGCATCGAAGGTCGCATTGCGCAGAGTGATATCAGAGGTTGTAACTTGTTGGTGCAGTAGGGTAGAATGAAGTACGCAAAGGAGGATTTACAGCAACTACACAAGGAGTTGTATCGCACGCTGGCGGAGGTTATTCGTGTCTGCGAGGTGTGCCATATCCCGTACTTTATACAAGGTGGCTCGGCAATAGGTGCGCTATACAATAAAGGCATTGTACCCTGGGACGATGATATAGATGTGGGTATGACGCGCGAAAATTATGAGCGTTTCTTGCGAGAGGCGCCTGCACATCTTTCACCTGACTACTTCTTGGAGTGGTTTGGCACGGAGAATAATACACCGTTCTACTTCGCAAAAGTCAAGCGCAACAACACACTCTTCGTGGAGGAGATTTGGCGACACATGGATATACATCACGGTATTTTTGTCGATATATTCCCTTATGACCGCATACCTGATAATCCGCTGTTGGAGCGACTGCACCGCTTCTCGGCGAAGTTCTGGATAAACTGCTTTATGGCAAAGGAGGTGTGGTTGTGGAAGCACTGCGGCAAGTGCGAGATTGACGAGCCACTGCCAAAGTCGTGGTTGGGCTGTGCTGCAATTCGTGTGGTAGTATCACTAATGTCACGCAAGGCTATCTACGAGAAGATGAATAGGGTGCTGGGGCGTTATAATAATTGCAATACGAAGTTCGTAAATATCGTGCGTATGCCAAAGGACCAGATTGCTCGCGCCGATATTGAGAATATGGTCGATATGGAGTTCGGAGGTATGATGGTGAAGGCTCCACGAAATATTGAGGTCTATTTGCGTCATCACTATCCAAATCTACGCCCCGTATTGCCCGAGGAAGAGCAGATAAACCACGCGCCATATAGGTTGTCATTCAATACAAGAAACGAACAATGAAGCTACTCTCGATAATAGTACCTGCCTACAATATGGAGGCGTACCTTCCGCAGTGCGTGGAGTCTATTCTGCGTACCCCTTCGTTGGCGCAGGTGGAGATTGTTATCGTGAATGATGGTAGCAAGGATAGAACGCTGCGCGTGGCACAACAATATGCCGACAGGTATGCCAAAACGGTGCGGGTAATTGATAAACCGAACGGTAACTATGGCTCAACAATAAATGCAGCGTTGCCCATTGTGCAGGGAGAGTATGTAAAGATTCTCGATGCAGACGATTCGTTTGATGGCTCGCGTGTAGCGGAGATGCTCGCCTTTCTGAATAAGATGCGGGGAGTTGATATGGTGGTGACTCCATTTGTGGAGGTCGGAAGAGGCAGAGAGCGTAGGGTGGAGTACAATATCTACTCGCGCAAGGTGTATAAGTATGAAAAAATGTACGATGCCAACACGATTTTTGGAGATGGTGTAATACGCTTTTTTGCGATGCACGGAGTCTGCTATCGAACGGAACTACTGCGTAAAATGTCCTATCGTCAGAGTGAGGGTGTGTCATATACCGACCAAGAGTGGGTGTTCTATCCGTTGTTTAGAGTTAAAACAATCGCTTTTGCCGATATTCCGCTCTATCGTTACAATGTCGCTCGCGATGGACAAACGATGGACGAAAAGGTGCAGATGCGAAGTTTGGCACAACTTGTGGCGGTTACGGAGGCTCTTGCCCACTATTTCGTTTCGATGTCGAGGTCGGTGCGTTCGTCAGCGCGCGTGGCATTCTTGCGCAATATAGTGGCAGATAGGGTTCGCATAGTTTTTCGTAAATATCTGCTTGTAATGGACGACAAGACCTTCGCGCAGTCCGATTTCGAGATGGTCTATGTGCGCCTTATGCGCCTTATTTCGCAGTGTCGAATAGCCGAATTTACTGTACCGATAAATAATCTGTTAAAAATAGACTTGTTGCATCAATGGCAACGCAGAGGTAGAAGATACAAATCTTTTGTGAGGTGGGTGTTGCGAAGTTTAGATAAGATTATGATTAGAATTCACAATATAATATTTAGATAACAACTATTAAAGTACAAAAAAATCATGAAAAAACTTATTCTATTTGCAGTTGCTGCTGCTTGTACATTAAGTGTTGCAGCGCAGAAGTTGGATTTCCACAAGAATTGTGTTGTCGCACACCGCGGCGCATGGAAGGAGAAGGGAATTCCGCAGAATTCGCTTGCTTCGTGGCGCGAGGCTGTTCGTTTGGGCTGCCATGGTTCGGAGTGTGATGTGCATATTACGGTCGATGATTCGCTCGTGGTGTTCCATAATTTGACACATCATGGTATGGCTATAAAGGATACTAAATATGCAGATCTGATTAAGTTTCCTTTGAAGAATGGCGAAAAAATTCCGACCTTCCGTGAGTACTTAACCGAGGTGAAGAAGCAGACTCGTACCAAACTTGTTGTTGATGTCAAGACAATGATATCCGATGAGTACTCGCTCCGATTGAGCAAGGCAATTGTTAAAGTTATCAACGAGGAGGGAGCGATGGATTATTGCGAATTTTTAGGCTCTAATATCAAGGCTTTGCAGTATCTGCGAGATGCAACAGGTCGCCGTGTACAGTATCTCGGCAGGTGGCGTACGGAAACCCCGGAAATGCACCCTGACTCGGTACGAGCAAATGGTTTGAAGGCGGTAGATTATCAAAATATCTTCTACTTTGCTCATCCGGAGTGGATTAAGACTTTCAAAAAGCGCAGAGTATATCTTAATGCTTGGACAATCAATAAGGACGAGGATATGGATTGGTTTATCAAAAATAAGTTTGATGCTATCACCACAGATTATCCTGCAAAATTGTTGAAGAAGCTGGGACACAACAAGCAGTAACAGAAAAGAAAAAGATGCAAATTTATTTTTGCATCTTTTTCTTTTCAATCCTTTTTGTTTGCATATACCCCCACCCTCTAAAATAGTACTATTTCTACCAATAAGCTCAATAAACCGAAAGCCCCAAAGTCATATAGTACAAAAAGAAAGGTAATAATGCCAAAAGAAAAACGCTGTATTTCAACAAAATACAGCGTTTTGACGGGAATAGCCCCTCTTTCTTCAAGTGGTGCCACCAGGAATCGAACCGGGGACACAAGGATTTTCAGTCCTTTGCTCTACCAACTGAGCTATGGCACCAACTTTTTCGCACAACCTTATCGGTTTTGCGACTGCAAAGGTAGTGTAAATTTTCTATTCTGCAAACTTTTTCCAAAAAATATTGAAAAAATCTAAATTTAATCTCTTGGCGCCAATATCATAAATCAAAATTATAGTAAATTTGCACCCAAGTTACACATTGTAGCAACTCAACTATATGCTTATACAATTTTTATTTGTACTTGTAGCAATAATCGTCGGAGCCCGACTTGGGGGTATCGGACTCGGAGTAATGGGAGGTATCGGTTTAGCCATACTCACCTTCGTATTCGGATTGGAACCGACTGCGCCACCTATTGATGTTATGCTGATGATTGCCGCGGTAATATCGGCATCGTCGTGTATGCAAGCTGCCGGAGGTTTAGACCTGATGGTCAAGATTGCCGAGCGTATTCTGCGCAGATTTCCTGCCCTAATAACAATTTTAGCTCCATTTGTAACATACACATTCACATTCCTCGCCGGAACGGGACATGTGGCATACTCGCTTCTACCTGTTATTGCAGAGGTTGCCACCGAGGCCAAAATTCGTCCTGAAAGACCTCTCGGCATCGCAGTAATCGCATCACAACAAGCTATTACCGCAAGTCCGATTTCCGCTGCAACAGTTGCATTACTCGGTATGCTCTCGGGGTTTGGAATAGATCTGTTCGACATATTAAAAATATGTATTCCATCGACAATTATTGGAATTCTCGCAGGCGCACTCTACTCGATGCATGTTGGCAAAAACCTCGTTGACGACCCTGAATACATCAGTCGTCTTAAAGCTGGTTTGCTCGACAATTGTCCTACAAAGCTTACCGATGCTAAAAATATCACAAAGGCGACAATATCGGTAGTTATATTCCTTATCACAACCCTACTCATCGTGCTTTTCGGTTCCATTCCATCGCTCCGTCCGTCGTTCGATGGCATCACTCTGGGAATGCCTTTGTTAATTGAAATCCTAATGTTGTCGGCAGCAGCTCTTATCCTCTTGGTCACTCGTACCAACGGCATCGAAGCAGCCAAAGGAAGCGTCTTTTCGGCAGGCATGCAGGCGGTTATAGCAATATTCGGAATTGCGTGGATGGGCGACACCTTCATCGGTGGTAACATCGACATATTGAAGGCCTCTATCGAGAGTGTCGTCTCGCAAATGCCTTGGCTATTTGGTCTTGCATTGTTCGTTATGTCGATTTTGCTTTACAGCCAAGCTGCTACTATCCGCGCCATCGTCCCACTTGGCATCGCACTCGGCATCTCGCCAATGATGATGATTGCACTCTTCCCGGCAGTTAATGGATACTTCTTTATTCCAAACTACCCTACTCTGATTGCAGCTATCAACTTTGATCGTACAGGCTCTACTCGTATAGGAAAGTGGATACTCAACCACTCATTTATGATGCCCGGTCTAATTACCACGATAGTTTCGATAGGTGTAGGATTACTCCTAATTCAGATATTTTAACGCCAATGTAGATAAAAAATGGAGGCATTCGTAACTGATGAATGTCTCCATTTTTTGTTGATAACCCATTATTTCCGGCTCTCTTTGGCTTTATTTCGGAAGTACTCCAACGCCGGTGGCGCATCCCCAACCAAACTCTCATACTTATAATCCTTACCTTGCACCTGCTCCCACTCTTCGCGAATCTTGTTCAACTTCTTGGGGCTTTTGTAGAGTTCAACAAAGGTGAGGTAGATTGTCTTTGCAGCGTTGAGCATAGCCTTGGTACCAATCGAAGTTCCTGCTATTGAGGAGAAGTGCCAAGTATGAATATTGCCCGGACCTACGCAGGTCTCAACTCGGCAAAGAGGTACAACCTGCGAGACATCGCCCGTATCGTCAGAACTTCCGCCCACACTTGTAATCTCCTCCTGAAAAGGCTGAATCTTCTCGAATTTCGAGAGGTCGAGAGCAGGGAGTCCTGCGTTACGATTTAACTCCTCGATATAGGCCTTCTCTGCATCGGAGAGTTTCACCCCGCCCACTTTTTCGAGGTTGCGTTGTGCCATACGACCGAGGTGGGTATTGCATAATATCGAATATGTTCCGGAGACAAAACTACATTTAACAGTTGTACCGGTACCCATAGCAGCACCCTTTGCCGCAGCTATCGTGCGTTGCAATAGATCTTTTGCTACATCCGAATTTGGATGACGAAGATAGTAATAGACCTGAGCCTTGTCAGGCACTATATTAGGAGCCTCTCCACCGTTGGTTATGACATAGTGTATCTTGCTGTTAGGGTGAAAATGCTCACGATTCATATTCATCATCATATTGAACGCCTCAACACCATCAAGTGCAGAGCGGCCGTGATGTGGGGCACCTCCTGCGTGCGATGACACACCCTCGAAGTCGAAGAGTATGCCAATCTTTGCAGACCAGGTATCGCGAAGTATACGGTTGTCTGTTTTAGGGTGATACGAGATGGCGCAATCCACATCATTAAAGAGTCCCTCGCGCACCATATAGGTCTTTCCACCTCCGCCCTCTTCGGCAGGACAACCATACAACCTAATCGTGCCTTGATGGCCCTCAGCAAGCCACTTCGACACCGCCACTGCCGCAGACAACGCCGTCGTACCGATAAGGTTATGTCCGCAACCGTGTCCGTAGCCGCCCTCGGCAATAGGACTATTTTTAGGCGTTGTATCTTGCGACAATCCCGGCAATGCGTCGTACTCTGCAAGCACCGCCAACACAGGCTTACCCGAGCCATAGCTTGCGACAAAAGCTGTCGGCATACCTGCAACACCTCGCTCAACCTTAAAGCCATTCTCTTCGAGATGGCTGATAAGCAGCTCCGAACTTTTATACTCCATATAGCCCGGTTCGGCATACTCGTGTATCTGTTTCTGTATCTTATCGTAAGTACCAAAATTCGAGGTCAGCCAATCAAGACCTATATTCGACAGTAATAATGCTGATGCAATTAGGGATTTTACCATAACTCTTTATTCATTATACTATTTCTCTAAAAATATATTCTGCGCTACATATTCTACTTACCATTCTCTGCAAAGTATCGCCAAAGTGGGGCAGCGTGGAGAGCCTGAATTATTCCGCCCTGCTCCAATATCTCGCGCACCTCCGCCTTTGTAAACAGGTGTACCTCAATATCTTCGCTCTCTTCGGGGTGGCGTTCCGTTACCAACTCAACTCCCTCTGCCAAAAAACAGAAGTTGAGATTTGTGGAGTTTGTAGGGTTAGGTGATACGGTCATAAAGAGCCTCCATTCGCCACCACCATAGCCTGTCTCCTCCTCCAATTCGCGCTTGGCACCCTCCATTGGCGAGGCATCTGTGTCATCGAGAACTCCGGCACATAATTCGTAGTGTGTTGCTCCGAGTCCGTGGCGATATTGACTGATTAGCACCATTTTTCCATCCTTTGTTACGGCGATTATGTTTACCCAATTTGGGAATTCGTAAACATACCAATTCGGAATAACTGTCCCATTAGGGAGTTGCACTTTGTCACGGCGTACCGTACACCACGCACCTTCGCGGAGCAGATACTCACTCGATAATAATTGCCATTTGCGATTTTTCAGAGGTTTTACCATATTTTGACCATTAGATGGTGCAAAATTAACGAAAATTTGTATCTTTGTAGCAAGGAACACAAGTTTTAACCTGTAAAAAAGAAGATTGTGAAACGATTTATTGTAATAACAGCACTTGTGTTGTCGGTGTTTGCATTCAACTCCTGCGAGGAGGATAGAAGTTGGTAGTCTATGGTGCGATAGATAATAGATTTACGGATATTACGGTAGTACAAAACAAATAATATATTAGGTGTTATGGAGATTAAAAGCACTTTTGACCACATGAACATAAATGTCACCGACTTGGAGCGCAGTATGGCATTCTACGAAAAAGCACTTGGCTTGAAGGAGGTGAAGCGTAAGGAGGCGGCTGACGGTTCGTTTATCCTTGTCTATCTGGGTGATGACAGCGGTCACTTTTTATTGGAACTCACATGGTTGCGCGATAAAGAGGGTGCGTACGAGCTGGGCGATAACGAAACACATCTTTGCCTTCGTGTCGAGGGGGATTACGATGCGGTGCGTGAGTACCATCGTGAGATGGGTTGCATCTGCTACGAAAATTTCGATATGGGGTTGTATTTCATAAATGACCCCGATGACTATTGGATTGAGGTATTGCCTAAAAAACACTAAACGATGGATAGAGAGATTGAATTGGCGATAGATATACTTCGTAAGGGAGGTATAATATTGTATCCTACCGATACGGTTTGGGGCATTGGTTGCGATGCTGCAAACGAGGAGGCGGTGGCAAAAATCTACGCATTGAAGCGTAGCGAGGATAAACACGCAATGTTGGTGTTGTGTCGCGATGCCGATATGGTGGTGCGTTATGTCGATAAGGCTCCGGGTATCGCTTTCGAGGTTATGGAGATGGCGACAAAACCGCTGACGCTGATTCTTCCGGGTGCTACGGGTTTGGCTAAAAACCTTATTCCCGAGGCAAAGACTCTCGGCGTGCGCGTTCCCGACCACGAATTTTGCCATAAACTGCTCCGCAAGTTCGGAAGACCTATCGTTTCGACTTCGGCAAATATCTCGGGTGAGCCTACACCACGCAGTGTGAGAGATATATCGAAGGAGATTATCGAGGGGGTTGATTTTATGGTCAATCCGCGTTTTCAGGGCAGACCTACGGGACAGCCAAGTTCGATTATTGCCTTTGGCGAAGGTGGCGAGGTGAAGATTATTCGCGAATAGCGACTTCGTTGCGAGGTGTAGAGATAATCACACATAACATACCGAAGAATATGAGTGCCGCACCGACAATGTTGGTGCGGTCTATTATTGCCTGTCCGCGAGCCAATGCGACAATTGTTGCTACGATAGGTTGAATGTAACGATAAACGGCGGTGTGCGTGGCGGTGAGATGCTCCGAACCGACATAGAGCAGATACATCGGCAGGGTAGAGCCAAAGAGAAGTATGTAGCCTATTTCGACTAATTGTAGATGAGAGAAATCGGATATTGGTATGGTCGGAATCTCGGAAATGAGCAGCGGTAGTGCAAGGGCCGTTCCAATCAGGTAGTACCACCCCATAACTACCGTTGTTCCGTGGCGATGCAGTACGGGCGAAATCAGTACGGTATTGACAGCTATGGCGACAACCGCACATAGAACAAGGATATTGCCATAACCCTCGCCACCTTCGCCTACCAGCATGCTGCCGCGGTCAATAAGTATGGCGACAATACCCGATAGAGCGATGAGTATGCCTATGATTTCACCCGATTTTGCTCGGCGAGAATGGGCGATGATTGATGTTATAAGGGTAAAAATAGGACCAATGGTTGCAATGGTCGAGGCATCTATCGGATTAGTGTGCGCCGCACCTTCCATAAGCATATACCACCAACCGAAAATGACAAGTAATGCAACTATAAATATCGAGCCGAAATCGTTGAGGGTTAGGCGGAAAAAATCTTTGTGGAGTATCGCCATAGGTGCAAAAATGAACAGCGCGAAGAGTAGTTGCAGGGCGAAGAGTTGGGAGGGTTGCATTGCCCCTTGCAGAAGCGATACATAGACCGAGAATGACACTCCGAACAGAATGTTTGCCACCGCAAGTGCGATATTATAACGCAACGCTCCCATAACTCCGTATCTCGTGCAAAAGATGAGCCAGAAAAGCGGAAGTGACGCCAAACCGAGGGCAGAGCGGGCTTGCACGCTATGCCAAGGTGCGAAGGAGGAAAAGCCCTCGAAGAGGGGTTAAAACGAAAAACGAGAGTCGAACGGCGGCGGAAGCCGAGAGGTGACCGAAGTGGGGATGTTGCAATTGGAGATTGTTGGCTTTGGCTGATGATGGCTGAAAATCTATTTTCAAAGGCAATCATCTGACAAAGACAAAGATTTGCGGTAGCAAACAACAGCCACACGCAGACAAGTCACCCGAGGCGCTACAAGCTGAACGACCGAGCCTCCGAAACGAAAAAAGAGCGAAAAAATCGCTCTTTTGAAGTGGAGGTGGCGAGAGTCGAACTCGCGTCCAAACAAGGAGCCCGAAGGCTTTCTACACGCTTAGTCGTCACTTAATCCTCCTCTCATAGCCCGGCAGACGACCGCCAAACTGTGAGCCCAGCCTCTGAATTTCGCACGATAACCGAGGCGCATATCGCACTATCTTCAAATGATTGATACCCCATGAGAAGAGTCGTTATGAAGCGGAACGCCCCTTCGGGATACTCGTTGATGGACAAGCCTTGTGCCCTTCAATTAAGCCAATTTTCCTTGAAAATTAGGCAGCGAGTGCATAGCTATTATTGCCATTTGTAGTTTGAGTGTTGCAGATTTACGAGCGCCCACACAATGCTCGGCGTGCTTACCAACAAACTCTACCTGCTGTCAAAACCGGTCACCCCCGATTTTAAGTGAGTGTGTAGTAACTACGGCACAAAGATAGTGCAAAAAAACGAAAAACGGAAAACTTTTGATTTTTTACAAAAAATCACTACCTTTACAGAAAATATTTGCACGAAAGAAAAAATGGAGAGAAAAATTGTTGTGAAACTGCAAGGTGCAGGAATATATCACGCTGACAATCCCAATATTACCCTTACGCCACGAACTCGCGAAAGAGCAGGAGAAAAGGTGCTCGAAAATCTCGATTTGGAGGTCTCGACAGGAGAGGTGGTCTATCTTATCGGGCGTGTGGGTAGTGGAAAATCTTCGCTGTTGAAAACACTCTACGGTGAGCTCCCGTTGGTTGAGGGTATGGGAGAGATCGCGGGATTCGATTTAACGCGCTTAAAACAGCGTAAAATCCCATATCTGCGCCGCAGGGTGGGTATGGTATTCCAAGAGCTTATTCTCCTCTCTGATCGCAATGTTTACGACAATCTGCTCTGTGCTTTGCAGGCAACAGGTTGGAGTGGTAAAGGTGCAATGGCACATCGTATCGAGGAGGTGCTGACACTTGTAGGCTTGAATGGCAAGGAGGCGAAGATGCCTTTTGAGTTGTCGGGGGGCGAACGACAGAGGTTGGTTATTGCTCGTGCGTTGCTCAATTCACCTGCGGTAATTTTGGCTGACGAGCCTACCGTAAATTTAGATCCTCTGACCGCAGAGGGTATTGTACGCCTTTTTCATAATATAGCGGAGCAGGGGACAGCAGTTATCATGTCTACCCATAATACCTCGCTTGTGGAGAATTATCCTTCGAGAACACTCATTTTTGCGCATGGCAAAGTGAATGAAGTCAATGTTCAGGAGCTGATTGGTGCTAAATCTTCGATTTAGAGTTGCAAGTTTCAAAAAAATGTTTTATCTTTGCACGATTCTATCGCGCGCGTGTGCGCGATGAACGAACAAGAGAGGTTTTGAAAGATAAGTTTATAACAATTATATGACTAACGAAACAGAAATTTTGAAGAAGGGGCAGGAAGAGGAGTATTCTGCGTCCAATATCCAGGTTTTGGAGGGTTTGGAGGCAGTGCGTAAGCGTCCTGCCATGTACATCGGAGATGTAGGAGAGAAGGGTTTACACCACCTTGTGTATGAGGTTGTGGATAACTCGATTGATGAGGCGTTGGCCGGTTATTGTAACGAGATTTTCGTTACAATCAACGAGGACAACTCTATTACTGTTCGCGACAATGGTCGTGGTATCCCTACCGACTACCACGAGAAGGAGGGTAAGTCGGCATTGGAGGTTGTCTTGACGGTGCTTCACGCCGGAGGTAAGTTCGATAAGGGTAGTTACAAAGTGTCGGGTGGTTTGCACGGAGTAGGTGTATCGTGTGTGAATGCGCTCTCTACGCTTCTCGTTGCAGAGATTCACCGTGGTGGCAAGATTTACAAGCAGACTTATAGTCAAGGACACCCAACCTCGAAGGTGGAGATTGTCGGCGATTGCGAGGACCGTGGTACAATCGTAACCTTCAAGCCTGATGCTTCAATCTTTACATTGACAACAACATATCGCTACGAAATTCTTTCAGCTCGTTTGCGCGAGTTGGCGTTCCTCAATAAAGGTATCGCCCTCACCATTACCGATATGCGCGACAAGAACGAGCAGGGCGAGCCTCGCTCGGAGCGTTTCTACTCGGAGAATGGCTTGCAGGAGTTCGTGCAGTATCTCGACAAGACTCGTGGCGAGAAGATTATCGACTCGATTATATACCTTGACACCGAGAAGAATGGCGTACCTGTGGAGGTTGCAATGCAGTACAACAACTCTTTCTCGGAGAATGTCCATTCGTATGTAAACAATATCAACACCATTGAGGGTGGTACTCACCTCACAGGTTTCCGCCGTGCTTTGACTCGTACTTTGAAGCGCTATGCCGATGAGTCGGGTATGTTGTCGAAGTTGAAGTTTGAGATTAGCGGTGATGACTTCCGTGAGGGTTTGACCGCAGTTATCTCGGTGAAGGTTGCAGAGCCTCAGTTCGAGGGACAGACCAAGACAAAGTTGGGTAATGATGAGGTTTCGGCTGCCGTAGATGGTGCTATGTCGGAGGCTTTAACCAACTACTTGGAGGAGAATCCAAAGGACGCAAAGGCTATCGTGCAGAAGGTTATTCTCGCGGCTACGGCACGCCATGCTGCTCGTCAGGCGCGTGAGTCGGTACAGCGTAAGAGTCCACTTTCGGGTGCAGGTCTTCCGGGTAAGTTGGCAGACTGCTCTTCACGCGACCGTTCGATTGCCGAAATCTTCTTCGTGGAGGGTGATTCCGCGGGTGGTACTGCAAAGCAGGGACGCGACCGTAACTTCCAGGCTATTATGCCGTTGCGTGGTAAGATTTTGAATGTCGAGAAGGCTCTCGAACACAAGATGTGGGATAACGAGGAGATTAAGAATATGTTTATCGCCTTGGGTGTTACCATCGGAACGGAGGAGGACTCAAAGGCGTTGAATCTCGAAAAGTTGCGTTACAACAAGGTTATCATTATGACCGATGCCGATGTCGATGGTGCGCACATCTCGACACTTATGCTTACATTCTTCTTCCGCAAGATGAAGGAGTTGGTGGAGAATGGACATGTTTATATCGCTACACCTCCGTTGTACCGCGTTTATAAGGGTAATAAGGAGTTCTACTGCTGGACCGAGGAGGAGCGTGAAGCACATATCGAGGAGCTAGGCAAGGGTGCACAGGTACAGCGTTACAAAGGTCTTGGAGAGATGAGTGAGCATCAGTTGTGGGATACCACAATGAATCCTGAGACTCGTCTGTTGCGTCAGGTTACTATTGAGAACGCAGCCGAGGCAGACCGAATCTTCTCGATGTTGATGGGTGATGAGGTAGCACCTCGCCGTGAGTTTATCGAGGAGAATGCTTCCTACGCTAATATTGATGCATAATTTACAGTTGAGAGTGGAGAGTTGAGAGTGGAGAACTTTCAACTCTTCGTCATATCTCTCAACTCTCAACTTAAAAACTCTCAACTCTATGAAAGATGTTGTAGTAATCGGTGTTGCAGGTGGAACAGGCTCTGGTAAGAGTACTCTTGTGAAGCGTTTGCAGGAGGCTTTCAAGAATGATGATGTAGCCACTATATGTCACGACTTCTACTATAAGGCACACCCTGAACTGACCTACGAGGAGCGCACTAAGCTAAACTATGACCACCCTGACGCTTTTGATACTTGGCTTATGGTTGAGCATATCAAGGCATTGAAGGAGGGTAAGAGCGTAGAGTGCCCTACATACTCGTTTGTGGAGCATAATCGTGCGGAGCAGACACTGCATGTCGAGCCATCGAAGGTTATAATCGTAGATGGTATCCTTATCTTTGAGAACGAGGAGTTGCGTGATATTATGGATATTAAGGTCTTTGTAGATACCGATGCAGATGTTCGTTTGGCACGCCGCATCTTGCGCGATGTGCGTGAGCGTGGTCGCTCGATGGAGTCGGTGATTTCGCAATATACAACGACTGTAAAACCTATGCACGAACAGTTTGTTGAGCCCTCTAAACGATATGCCGATGTGATTATTCCGGAGGGCGGATTTAATTCGGTTGCTGTGTCGATGTTGATACAGAATATACGCTCAATAGTTGAGAGATAGCATATTATATATAAAAGGTATATAAAAAGGATAGGTGCTGAACCTATCCTTTTTATATTGGAATATCCTCGCAAACTATTTCGAGATGACTATTTTGCGAAGTGTTTGTAGAATAGAGGTATTGTTTGTAAGCCTTTGTCGAATTGGTCTAATCCGTAACTCTCGTTTGGCGAGTGGATAGCGTCTTCCGAAAGTCCGAAACCAATAAGGATAGACTTCGTGCCGAGGATGCGCTCGAAACCGCTTACAATAGGGATAGAGCCACCCGAATAGAATGGCAATGGCTTGCGACCGAACGACTCTTCAACCGCCTTTTCGGCTGCCTTATACGCCTCCATATCGGTAGGGGATACATAAGGGGCACCGCCGTGCAGAAACTTCACATTCACCTTCACGCTCTTTGGTGCGATGTTGCGGAAATGCTCCTCGAACAGGCGACCAATCTCCTCGAAGTCTTGGTCAGGCACAAGGCGCATCGAAATCTTGGCGTAGGCACGCGAAGGGATAACGGTCTTTGTTCCCTCTTCGGTGTAACCGCCCCAAATGCCGTTCACATCGAGCGATGGGCGGATACCCGTGCGCTCGATTGTTGTATAACCCGCCTCGCCCTCAACATCGTCTATATCAAGCGCTTGCTTGTACTCTTCGAGCGAGAATGGAGCCTCGTTGAAAGCCTTGCGCTCCGCCTCGGTAAGTTCGCGCACCTTGTCGTAGAAGTGAGGAATGGTGATGTGTCCCTCCTCGTCAACGAGCGATGCCACAAGGCGAGTCAGCACATTGGCAGGGTTAGCCACAGCACCGCCAAACAACCCCGAATGGAGGTCTTTATTAGGTCCTATGACCTCTACCTCCATATAGGTCAAACCACGCAAACCGCAGGTTATAGATGGCGTATCGAGCGAAATCATCGAGGTATCCGACACGAGGATAATATCTGCCTTCAACTTCTCCTTGTACTCCTCGCAGAAGCCGTAGAGCGAAGGTGAGCCAATCTCCTCCTCGCCTTCGAGCATAAACTTGACATTGCAAGGTAGCGAGTCGGTAGCACACATCGCCTCGAAAGCCTTGATGTGCATAAACGACTGACCTTTGTCGTCATCGGCACCGCGCGCATAGATGCGGTTGTTGATGATTGTAGGCTCGAAAGGCTCGGTGTTCCACTCCTCGCGAGGGTCCACAGGCATAACATCGTAGTGACCATAGACCAATACGGTCTTTGCATCGGGCGAGATAATTTTCTCGGCATAGACTACGGGGTTGCCTGCGGTAGGAATAACCTCGGTAGTGTCTGCTCCCGCTTTTGCAAGTGCCATGGCGAGATGCTCGGCACACTTTACCATATCCTCCTTGTGCGATGACTGCGCACTGATTGAAGGGATACGCAACACCTCGAACAACTCTTCGAGGAATCGCTCTCTGTTCTCTGAAATATAGGCGTGAACTTGTTTCATAGTTAAGAATTTTTATAACGGCTAGTAACGGCTATTAATGACTAGTAACGGCTAGTAAAGAAAGCGCGCACCCTTACTAGCCCTTACTAGCCTTTACTTGCCCTTACTCGCCCTTATCTAATTGCGCCAACTCTCGTCTCTCGTCTAATTTACAATCCGCAAATCTCCTTAATCTCTGCGATAAACTGTTGCGCAACCTCATCTGCAAATGCTTGCGATTTAGCCTCAACATAGATGCGGATAATAGGCTCGGTATTCGACTTGCGAAGATGTACCCAATGCTCTGCAAAATCGACCTTTACACCATCAATATCGTTTACACGCTCGTGCGAGTAACGCTCTTTGATGGTTGCCAAAACTTTATCTACATCAATTGCAGGTGTCAGCTCAATCTTGTTCTTCGATGCGTAGTAAGCAGGGTAACGCTTGCGCAACTCCGTCATCGAGCAACCCAACTCAGCCAAATAGGTCAAGAATAGTGCCACGCCAACGAGAGCATCGCGACCATAGTGCAATTCAGGATAGATAACTCCGCCATTACCCTCACCGCCGATTACTGCACCGGTCTCCTTCATCTTGGTAACAACATTTACCTCGCCTACGGCACTTGCTGCATACGAGCCACCATGTGCTACGGTTACATCGCTCAATGCACGCGAAGAGGAGAGATTCGAACAGGTGCTACCCTTTGTGCGCGAGAGAATATAGTCTGCCACAGCGACCAAAGTGTACTCCTCTCCAAACATTGTTCCATCCTCATTTACGAGAGCCAAACGGTCAACATCGGGATCGACTACAACTCCCAAATCTGCACCCTCCTTAACGATTACTTCCGAAATCTCGGTGAGGTTTTGTGGGAGTGGCTCAGGGTTGTGTGCGAAGTGTCCGTTAGGCTCGCAGTTGAGCTTTATGACCTCGCAACCGAGCTTCTCCAAGAGTGCGGGAATTACGACACCTCCAATCGAATTTACGGCATCTACGACCACCTTGAAATGGCGCGTTTTAACTTTCTCTACATCAACGAGTTTGAGCGCGAGCACTTGGTCGATGTGTGTAGGGTTGAAATCTTCTCTCAAAATCACTTTTCCGATAGAATCGACATCAGGGAAGAGGAAATCCTCCTGCTCTGCCAAAGCGAGTACCTGCTGACCTTCCGCAGCATTCAAAAATTCGCCCTTCTCGTTAAGAAGTTTGAGAGCATTCCATTGCTTCGGATTGTGCGAAGCGGTGATGATAATACCTCCATCCGCTTTATGGGTAATAACTGCCATTTCGGTACCCGGAGTGGTGCAAAGACCAACATTGATAACATCTACGCCACAGCCCAAAAGTGTGCCTTCGATGATGCTGTTCACCATCTCTCCTGAGATGCGGGCATCGCGTCCAACAACGATGCGTAATTTTTTGGCGTTATTCTTGCCTGCAATAAAACGAGAGTAGGCAATTGTAAACTTTACAATGTCAATCGGGGTGAGGTTTTCGCCCACCTCTCCACCAATGGTACCACGAATACCTGAGATAGATTTAATGAGAGTCATAGTAGTAGTTTTTTATTTTTAATAAAAAAATTGTCGTTTTGCTTTGAAAATCGTTGTAAATATACTATTTTTATGCCAAATATCCAAGGCTATAACTGCTAAAAATTGAAGATATGAGTGAAAAGAGAGTTATTCCGGCATCGGAACTGATTATAAATGAGGATGGTTCGATATTTCATCTTCACCTTCGCCCCGAGCAAATCTCGGATATTGTGATGTTGGTTGGCGATCCTGCTCGTGTCGATTTGATAGCATCGTACTTCGATAGTATTGAGTGTGATGTCGAAAGCCGAGAGTTCAAGACCATTACGGGCATCTACAAAGGTCGCCGAATGACAGCACTCTCTACGGGTATCGGTACCGACAATATCGACATCGTGGTTACGGAGTTAGATGCACTTGCAAATATAGACTTTGCAACCCGACAGGTGAAAGACGAGTTCAAACAACTCACCCTGCTCCGCCTTGGCACTTCGGGAGCATTGCAGGAGGATATCAAGGTGGGTGAGCGTGTCTTTGCCCGCACATCGGTAGGCTTTGATGGCTTGCTGAACTACTACGCAGGTCGCAACGATGTCTGTGACTTGGCTATTGAGAAGGCATTTGTGGAGCATACGGGTTGGAATCCGCAACTCACTGCACCGTACTTTATCGATGCGGATAAGTCGTTGTTCGAATTGTTCCGCGATGTAACCCGCGAGGGTATTACCATCGCAGCACCGGGCTTCTATGCTCCGCAAGGTCGTTGGGTGCGTTTGCAGCCGCAGGATTTGAAGTTGAACGAGAAGATTGAGTCGTTCCGATACGAGGGCAGACGCATCACGAACTTCGAGATGGAGTCCTCGGCATTGGCAGGTTTGGCAGCATTGATGGGACACAAGGCGGGTACGGTATGTACGATTATTGCCCAGCGCATCGCCAAAGATGCCTGCACGGACTATAAGCCGT
Source organism: Alistipes sp. (assembly GCA_045540675.1). Classification (GTDB taxonomy): domain Bacteria; phylum Bacteroidota; class Bacteroidia; order Bacteroidales; family Rikenellaceae; genus Alistipes. The sequence goes on from JAZQHQ010000033.1 coordinate 52,811, forward strand.
TTGTCCGAGAGATGATAGTTGATGCACTTAACAAGTTGGCAACGATTTAAACGGAAAACGGAACTGACGACAAACCGAGGGCAGAGGGTGCTTGCACACTATGCCGAGGTGCGAAGGAGGAAAAGCCCTCGAAGAGGGGTTAAAACGGAAAACTTTTAGCGCACCCCATAAAGCGAACGGAGTGAGCGCC
>JAZQHQ010000034.1:0-21705 GCA_045540675.1 Alistipes sp.
TGCGGAGAGTGATAACGCCACTATGCTCCGACGTGGGGGTCTTCCGCTGTTTATAGGGCCGTGCGGAGTGTGATTGATAGTCTTGTGTGCCGTGCGGAGCACTATTTCAACACCTACGTATCAGTGCGGAAGTATAAACAAATGAAGATCGCCACAGAATTGCATAGACCCAAGTGGGTATCACTACTGCAATTAGATGCAATTCTTCGCGATGACGTACTATGTTATTAATTACTCCACCAGAATTATCTCCTGATTCTTTTTTTACCTACGTTTCTATATCTGATATTGAAAAAATAGCTGTAACATTTGTATAATTTAATTAATGTTCGTACATTTGCGAACAATAAATGTCTAATGAATATGGCAAATAGAGATTATACCGTTAATCAAGAGCAAGTTGCACGCTTTGCAAAGGCTATGGGACACCCTGCACGCATTGCGATATTGCAATTTCTTGCCAAGCAGACCACCTGCTACTTCGGAGATATTCACGAGGAGTTACCGATTGCTAAGGCAACCGTGTCGCAGCACCTCAAGGAGCTGAAGGATGCTGGACTTATACAGGGAGAGGTCGAAACACCGAAGGTTAAGTATTGTATCAACCGCGAGAACTGGCGACTTGCAAAGTCTCTTTTCGTTGAGTTTTTCGGCGACTGCGCCTGCAAAAAGGAGAGTTGCTGTAAATAACAGCCTCTTTTTTTGGAAACTATGTTCGTTATTCTACGAACTACAAACAATATAAAATTCAAAGTTATGAGAAAAGTATTAGTGATTCTTGCCCTATGCGTGGGTATGGTGGCTTGCTCGGGTGGCAAGCGGGGGAGTGTAGCTGAAAATCAGCAGACTAAAAAAGATGTTGTGGAGGTGCTATACTTCCACGGTGCGCAGAGTTGCGCAAGCTGCAAGGCGATAGAGCGCACAACCGAAGAGCTTCTTGAAGAGTACGAAGAGGCTATCGATCGAGGAGAGTTGATTTACTCGAAACTCGACCTAATAGACAACGAAGAGCGAGCTGAAAAGTATGGTGTTGTGTGGTCTTCGCTACTTGTTATTGCTTATGACAACGAGGGAAACGAGCAGGTAACAGACCTGACCGACCACGCCTATACGGATGTGATGACCGATAGCGAGAGGCTTAAAACAAGGCTTCGTACAACCATCAATAACTATCTAACAGAGTAGGCTATGGAGTGGTTACAATCATTGTTGGATAGTTCCTCTACACCCGTTGTGACGGCATTCTTGCTCGGTTTGCTTACAGCACTTTCGCCCTGTCCATTGGCTACTAATATCGCAGCCATCGGCTACATTGGCAAGCATATCGAGAGCCGAAAAGGTGTGTTTGTTCAAGGCTTGCTCTACACTTTGGGGCGCACGATTGCCTACACGCTGCTTGGTGTGGTGTTGATTGCAATTTTAAGAAGCGGTGCGAGCGTATTTGGCATTCAAAAGTTTATTGCCACTTATGGCGAGTTGATTCTACCCCCTGCCTTGTTGCTTATCGGCCTGTTTATGCTCTTTGGCAACCGACTAAATTTGCCGTCATTCGGCTTTGGTGGCAAGGGCGAGGGGTTGGCTCGACGAGGTGGATTCGGTGCGTTGATATTGGGTGTGCTCTTTGCCTTGGCGTTCTGCCCAACGAGCGGTGTGTTCTACTTTGGAATGCTGATTCCGATGTCGGCGAGCGCAACTATGGGCTACCTGTTACCAATACTCTTTGCCATTGCAACCGCCTTGCCCGTGCTTGTTGTTGCGTGGATATTGGCGTTCAGCGCAGGACAGATTGGGGCGGTCTATGGCAAGATGCAGACCATTCAGAAGTGGCTCAACATAGTGGTAGGCGTGCTGTTTATCGCAATCGGAATATATTATTGTTTAACAATTTACATTTAGAAATTATGGAAATTAAGATTTTAGGAACAGGTTGTGGCAAGTGTAAGGCAACCTACGCAGTTATCGAAAAGGTCATCAAAGAGAATAACATCAAAGCTACGCTCACAAAAGTAGAGGATATTATGGAGATTATGAACTTCAACATCCTTGCAACACCTGCCGTGGTGGTGGATGGCGAGGTGAAAATCAAGGGCTATGTACCAAGTGAAACAGAGATTAAAGAGTTATTGGGCGTATGATACAGAGTTTTGCAGATTGGTTGGTTTATGGTATCTTCGGGTTGGATGCCGCCACACCATTGGGTACGGCTGTCAATTTCTTCTTTTACGACAGCATCAAGATTGTTATACTGCTTTTCAGTATCAGCTTCGTAATGGGCATTATCAACGCCTACTTCCCCATTGAGCGACTACGCCAATACCTTGCAACGCATAAACTCTATGGCTTGGACTACCTCTTGGCGGCTCTCTTCGGTGGCATTACTCCGTTCTGCTCCTGCTCCTCTGTGCCGCTCTTTATCGGCTTTGTCAAGGGTGGAATACCGTTGGGCGTAACGCTTACGTTCCTTATCGCCTCGCCTTTGGTTAGCGAGGTGGCGGTGGCAATGTTCCTCGGCTCGTTTGGATTGAAGGTAACGCTAATATATGTCGTCAGCGGTACGGTACTGTCGATGATTGCGGGCTTTATATTGAGCCGTATGCACCTCGAACCCTATTTAAGCGATTGGGTAAAGGCTGCACAAGCACAATCATCGGTGCAGAGCCAACGATGGGAGGCGGAGAAAACGCCATTCATCGAGCGACTACCCGCCATTACTCGTGAGTCGTGGGGCATTGTGCGAGGCGTACTGCTCTACATTCTTATTGGTATCGGTATCGGTGCAGCTATGCACGGCTATGTTCCCGAAAAGTTCTTTGAGAGCTATCTATCGGCTGAAAATTGGTGGGGCGTACCTTTGGCGGTTATTCTTGCTGTACCTATGTATGCCAATGCTGCGGGTATCGTTCCGATTATTGAGGTCTTTGTTGCAAAGGGCATTCCACTCGGCACAGCCATAGCCTTTATGATGGCGGTCATCGGTTTGTCTATACCCGAAGCAACAATGCTTAAAAAGGTTATGACTTGGAGGTTGATAGGTATCTTCTTCGTTGTTATCACACTACTCATCATCGTTTCGGGTTACTTGTTCAACTTGGTATTATAAGTGCGTTACATCATAATCAAGAACCCTTTGTATAATATAGTAACAGCAGTTATGCTCTAAAAAAATATTTTTTCGTATCTTTGCACAAAGATTATCCTCCTTGAAGAAGAGTAGTTGATTTAGAGAGCGATTTCAGGGCGATTAAAAAGGCATTTCGGCACTGCTCAATATGCCAGATACTGCCCTAATACTGCCCCAGTGGTATAATTAGTTATATTAATTTGTCAATCAAAGGTCTATGAAGACACAAGATGACTTTAACGAGGAGGAGTACTAGAAAAAAAGCGCATAAAACGCAAATTTCTGCATTAAATGAAAACGAATAGAGCCGAGCAATTTTGCTCGGCTCTGTCTATATGAGCAGTGTGCCTACTCCTTCTTTACAGGGTCGCAGGTGAGTCCTACGCCGAGTTTCTTGAATATCTTTTGGTCAACCTCGCTTAACATAACCGTAGAGTGTACCTGACAACCATTTAACTTTGGAAGTTGGTCGAGAGCCTTGCGGCAGTTGTCGTCTGTAATGCTCAACATTGACAATGCAACCAAAACCTCGTCAGTATGCAAGCGTGGATTGTTGCCGTGCAGCAATCCTACTTTGGTTTTTTGGATAGGCGCAATCATTGTTTCAGGAATCAACTTGATGTTATGGTCAATTCCTGCCAAATGCTTTGCAGCATTGAGCAAGAGTGCTGCACTTGGACCCAGGAGAGGGCTTGTGCGGGCAGTGATAATGGTGCCGTCTTGTAACTCGATAGCAGAACAAGGTACACCTTCTCGCTCCTTACGCTCGTTGGCTGCAATGGTGGTCTTACGATATGCAGTAGTGAGTTTTGCCTGCTTCATAATAAGTGATAACTTATTCACCTCGTTCTCGTTATCACCCTTCTGGGCGAGGTTGCAAAGCGCATAGTAATAACGGCGTATCACCTCATCTCGTGCCGCCTCGCAACACACCTCTTCATCGCTGAAACAGAAACCTATCATATTGACACCCATATCGGTTGGCGATTTATAAGGGCTCTCGCCATATATTGCCTCGAAGAGTGTATTCAATACAGGGAAAATTTCGATGTCGCGGTTATAACTTGATGCCACCTTACCATAAGCTTCGAGGTGGAACGGGTCAATCATATTGACATCGTTCAAATCAGCTGTGGCAGCCTCGTATGCGACATTTACAGGGTGTTTGAGTGGCAAATTCCATACGGGGAAGGTCTCGAATTTGGCGTAACCTGCTTTAATGTTGCGTTTGTTTTCGTGGTAAAGCTGGCTCAAACATACCGCCATCTTGCCACTACCCGGACCTGGTGCTGTTACAAATACAAGTGGTCGCGAAGTTTCGACATAGTCGTTTTTCCCGAATCCCTCATCAGAGTCAATCAGAGCCACATTGTTCGGGTAACCCTCAATGGTGTAGTGATAGTAAACTTTTATGCCTTGACGCTCCAATCGTTTGCGGTAGGCATCGGCACTTGCCTGTCCGTTATAGTGAGTAACAACTACTCCACTCACGCACAAACCTATATTCTCGAATTCGCTTCGCAAGCGGAGTACATCTTCGTTATAGGTGATACCCAAATCGCCTCGCATCTTGTTCTTTTCGATATCCAAGGCGCTGATTACCAATATCATCTCCGCCTCGTCTTTCAACTGCAAGAGCATCTGCAACTTACTATCCGGCTGAAACCCCGGTAATACTCGGCTGGCGTGGTGGTCGTCAAACAATTTACCGCCAAACTCCAAGTATAACTTATCGCCAAACTGCGCGATGCGCTTCTTGATTTGCTCCGATTGTATTCGGAGATACATCTCGTTATCGAATCCCTTTCTCATATAAATAAAGGTTTTACTGAATATCCAACGACTCTTTAATTCGCTGTTTTTTCCTCTTGCTGCTCTTCGAGTGCTTGTTTGAGAGCATTATTCAACTTTTGAGGATCAATCTTCTTAACCTTGCCACCCTTGACAATCGATATATTTCCTGTCTCTTCTGATACGACCAACACAACAGCATCGGTCATTTCACTGACTCCGATAGCTGCTCGGTGACGAGTGCCATAACTCTTTGGTACATTGCTCTGTGTAACGGGTAAAATACATTTTGCAGCCACAATGCGGTTATTATCTACCACAACTGCACCATCGTGCAGAGGGGCATTCTTAAAGAAGATGTTTTTAATAAGCGATATTGTTATATTGGCATCGAGGGCAATGCCGCTCTCTATCACAAATTGCAAATCGTCCTTGCGGCGAAAAACAATCAGTGCCCCCACCTTCTCCTCGCTCATATCCATACAGGCCGATACGATTGGCGAGGTGTTGGTACTGCTATGCTTGCGGTTAAGCGAGAAGAAACGGGTGAGAAAGTCCAACTCTTTCTGTCGCATACCGAGCGTAAACAGAAAACGCCGCAATTCGGGCTGGAAGATTACGAGTAGGGCAATAACTCCCACGCTGATAATCTGTCCGAGTATTGTCGAGAGCAACTCCATATTGAGCGCTTTGACAATTACCCAGCCGAAATAGACCATCACGATACCCACCATAATATATGGCGCATTTGTACCCTTCATCGCTTTGTAAACAATGAATAGCAATCCTGCAACGAGCAGAATATCAAGTAGGTCTATAAATGTGAAAGGTATAAAACCCATAATCGACTACCCTATTTGTTTGAACGATAATTATTTCTTTGAATTTTCTTTGTCTGCCTTGTAGAGTTCATTAACCTTAGCAAGTACCTTCTCGGTAAGGTTGAGTGACTCGTCTGCATCGAGAAGCGCAGTAGCGGCAACAATCATCTTGTACTTCTTGTCAGCATTAATCTCCTGTACGGCACGCATAAGAAGGTCGTTCATGCGATTCTGGAAAACGATACTCTCCTCCTCCAACTCTTTACCCTCTTTCTGAGCTGCACTCTGCATCGAAGCTGCACGCTTCTGCAACTCCTGCTCCTTCTCTTGTGCGTTGCGGGTTGTGATTAAGCCCTTCTGATACTTCTCGGCGAGCTGGTTAATCTCGTTTTGGAGGTTCTGCTCCTTCTTTGCCCACTTTTGCTGAGTCTTTTCTGTCTTATCGCGAAGTGCAATACCTTCGGTCTTGAATATGTCGCTCTCTGCCAATACATAATCAACATTCACAAAAGCCAAGTCACCTTCGGCAACTACCTCTGTTGCTGTTTGCTCTGTTGTCTCTGCGTTTTGCTTGTTCTCCTTGCAGCCTACAATAGCCAAAAATGCGAGTGCTGCGATAAAAATTCTTTTCATACTATTTTTGATTTTTTACGGTTTATCACTATATCGCGCAAAGTTAATAATTTTCTATGAAAATTACATATAAAACCTGCAAAAAAAAATGCCAGCCATGAAATTGTCCTTTTGAAGCGATGATTAGCAAGTCCCCCTCACAGGAGGGGGATTTAGGGGGTGGGTAACACATGGTACTCTCCGCAAAAAAAAGATGACAACTGAAATTGTCATCTTTTGAAGCGGAGAGTACTGGATTCGAACCAGTGGATACCTTACGATATCGGCAGTTTAGCAAACTGCTGGTTTCAGCCACTCACCCAACTCTCCGTAGTGCTGTAACCCTTAAAAGGTGTGCAAAGATAGTTCTTTTTCGCAACAATACAAAATTATTTTGAAAAATTTAAGAAAAAGTCATCTCTGCGCCCTATTCCCCGGTAATATATTGTATGAAGAATGGATCTGCATAAGCGGATACGGCCGAATGCCCTATCGATTCGAATGTGTGGAAGGTTGTCAATGCCCTCCAACAAGAGTCGTTTTCCACCAATGCTTTGAAGTTTTGGAAACGCACATAACGATTACCTCCTTGCTTCATTGCCGTAGCTGTTCTATCAAGACTCTCTTCGAGTGTGTCGAGCGCTCCGCAGGCATGTAGGCAGTGTCGAGAGTGGAGATTCTCCATAATCTGCTCATCACTTATTGCGTGGCTGTATCGAGGGCGATTTTTTAATCCATAGTGCCAAGAGTCGTTTTTGTCGAGCATAAGGTATGTAGATGGAGCCATAGCAGCATATACAAGTTCAATACCGGGACGCACCTCCCCTTTCCCGACTGCAAGGTATCGACCGACAAATTGTCCGCCTGCCGAGAAACCGACTAATGCTATTCGTTTCAGATTAGGATAGAGTGCTTTGTCGGATAGCTGTTCGAAGAGAATATCGATAATATCAAACGAACTTAATTCTGTGCCGTTGGCATCTCCTCCGCCACGCCAATCATCATCAGGTGAGCCGGGGATTGTCAGGTCTAATGACCACGATTCATTCCAAATGGCTCTGCCGTCATTCTCGATGTTGTACTTTTCGATCATCTCGGTGCGTGGGAACATAGGTGATATTACATACGCATTATCGAAGGCATTTTGTAGAGCAAGTTGCTCCTCTAAAACCTGTACTCCGCCATGCCAGCCTTGAATCATAATGATAGCCAACTCCCCATTATAGCCTTCGGTTATAGCTCTTGTAGCGGTATAATAAACTGCCGGATTTACCCCCTCCAAACGGAATATAGTAGTTTTATCTTCGCTTTTACATGTGCAACTCGCTGCGAGTGTAAGTAGAATTGTTGTCAATCCAATACGGAATAGTGAAGTTTTGTTCATGATTTGGTATTTTTATTTGATTTTGATTCTAAAAGTAAAGTAGCGACCTACAAGGAAGCTATATACGGCACATACTGCCGTTGTAAGGATTTTTGATGGCGTAGCCCACAATCCACAAACCTCGACAAAGAATTTCATACAAGCGTAGTTTAGGAGTATAGAACCTACGACCGTGAGGGCATATTTGGCAAGTTGTGGTAGCGAAGATATCTCCGTAACACGAAAGGCAACATTGCGATTGAGCCAAAAGCCCGTAAAAAATGTTATCGGAAATACTATACACAAGGCGGCGATATGTGGCGACATAACCACTATACCGAGGTCGATAAACCTCTCGCAAACAATGTAGTGGTAGATTATGTAGTACCACACGGCATCAAGCATGGCGGTAATTCCTCCACATGCCAAATAGCGAAAAACCTGCTGTGAGAATACTCTGCGCAGAGGTTTTGTGTAGAATAGGTCTATCGCCTTTGTGATATATTTAACTAAACTACTCACTACTCTCTGGTATATACCCAAACGCTCTTACAATTCTTATGTTGTGCCTTCCATGCCGATACTTTGCGACCGCACTCCGAGCGCGAGGCGACCTCGCAAAGAGCTACCATATAGCGACCATCGTAGTCGTATATATTCGCACTCTCAATCTCAGGTATGCGTGTAGCAAGCCAATTTAGAGCGTCTTCGGCATTCTTCAACTCGTTATATACGCCCCAAACAGCGTAACTGCTACCCTTTTGCATTGGCAAAATAGTTGGCTCGGTACTCTGCTCAACCACTTGCTCGGTGGTCTGCTCAACAACAGGTTCAACTACTTCGACCACAGGCTCTGCGGGTTGAGAAGGCTCCTTCGCAACGCTCTCAAATGCCTCCGAAGCAGGTGCGATACCCTTCTTGGCAAAGAGATTGTCAAGCGTTCCGTTTGTGTAGAGGACATACCCCGCAATGCCGAGCGCAAAGCCCATACACAATCCTGCTATTATATATATAAGGTAGTTTGTGCGCGGATTTACCTTTACCATACCGCGTCCTTTTGGATTTGCCATATCTTCAAATGTTTTGTCGGTCGTTATCTTGCCACCTTCGATGGTGCAAAGAGCGCCTATTGTTAAAATATTATTGCGTAGTGATTGTGCAAGCCACTCGGCATAGATATCCGAAGCTCGCTCCGCCGATACACCCGTTATATGTGAAATATATACGGTAATACTCTTGCCTCGCTCCTCTTTGGTGAGTCGCAGTTCGCGATATGGGCGTTGCAACTCTCTCTTTGATAGCAATTTTGCCGCATGGCGATACAAAATCAGCGTACCCACCTCCGGCAGATATACCTCGCCCTCATCGAGTAGCGTATTGGCTATGAGATTATCGACCTGCTGTTTCATTACTTCTTATAGTGGCGTTTGTTCTTCGGCTGTTTAACCTTTGGAGCCGTAGCGACTGCGGGCGCACTAACAGATGCGCTCTTATTATTAAAATACCAACTCCATACCATAAAGCCGATGCCTATAAGTATAAACGGTATAGAGAGCCACTGCCCCATATTGAGTGTCATGCCCTGCTCGAAGGCTACTTGGTCAATCTTTATAAACTCGATAAAGAATCGAGGTGTGAAGATTCCTACAAGTGCAGCACCAAAGATGAAGCCCTCGCGTTTTTCGACCTTCGTGTAGCGATACAGCGCAAACAAAATGGCAAAGCAGGCGAGGTAGCACAACGCCTCGTAGAGCTGTGTGGCGTGGCGTGCAGGTACCATCTCCTCGGGCCAATTCGGATACAAACGCATAAACTTAAAGCCCCAAGGCACAGTTGTTTCGTTGCCGATAATCTCCGAGTTGAAGAGATTTCCGAAGCGAATCATCGCTCCACTCAAAGGCGCAATAATACCGAGTCGGTCGGCTGTCCACATCACTGATACCTTGCTTTTGCGCGATGAGAGCCAAATGCCAATCAAAATGCCGATTGTTGCTCCGTGACTCGCAAGACCACCATCTCGAATACCCGTGATAATCTTCCATGGCTCGCGCAGATACTCCATCGGCTCGTAGAAGAGGCAATGTCCGAGTCGTGCGCCAATGATTGTTCCGAGTGCGATATAGAGAAATGCAGTGTCCGATACGCTCTCGGGCTTGCCCTCACGCTTGCAGAAGTAGGAGAATAACCAACCTCCGAACAAGAGCGCTGCCACCCAAGTCAGCGAGTACCAGCGAATTTCAAAACCGAAGATATTTACAAGTGTGGGATTAAAGTCCCAAACGATAGCCAATAACTCCATAATATACTATAATTCAACCTTTTTCAAAGTAAATGTAAATGTCGAACCTACGCCCAACTCGCTACGCACAGATACGCGCTCGCCGTGTCCTTCAATAATGTGCTTAACGATTGCCAAGCCAAGACCTGTGCCACCCTGCTCGCGCGAACGACCTGTGTCGGTGCGATAGAAACGCTCGAACACGCGCGGAGCATCGCCCTTGGCGATACCGATACCGTTATCCTCCACCTCAATCAAAATCTTGTCGAGCATATCGCGGAAGTCGAGCTTCACCATTCCGCCCTCCTTGCCGTAACGAATGGCATTGGTGATAAGGTTTTCGAGCACCTGACCGATGTAGAACTTATCCGCCGACACCCAGAAACGAGAAGGTAAGTTGTTTGCAAACTTTACCGTAATGGTGATATTCTTCTTTGCCGCCTCCATTTCGCACTGCTCGGCAATCTCCTTTGCGAGTGCTACGATATCGAAACTCTCTGAGTTCATCATCTCCATATCGTTTTCGAGCGAGGAGATGGTGTCGAGGTCACGAATAATGTTTATCATACGATTTACGCTCTTCTCGGCACGCTCCAAGTACTTGCGGTTAATAATCTCGTCATCAATGCCACCATCGAGAAGCGTAGAGATATAGCCCTGAATATTGAAAATCGGGGTTTTTAACTCGTGAGCGACATTGCCGAGGTACTGCTTGCGGAACTTCTCCACATCTTTCAGACGGGCAATCTCCTTGTCGTTGTCCTCTGCCCACGAAGAGAGCTCCTGCGAGATATTCTCCACGCGCTTGTCCTTCAACTCATCGAGTACATCGGCGGTGTGAACATCGCGCGAAAATACGGTCGAATATATCGGGCGAAGCTTGTAAGCCACATACTTTGTTATCACCCAAAGTGCAAAAAGCGACACGCCTACAAATGTTCCGAGCGTGGCAACAATCACCACCCACCACAACGATTTCAGGTCGAGTGTAGTCAGAGTTACGACCAATGCACACACACCTGCCACGGCTCCGATAAGCCACGAGCCCGCCTCTTTTGTCTTAATTCTCAACATATTCGGTTTTGTTTAAGGTTTTACACTTTCGTTATATTTTGCAAATATAACAAAACAAATTAAAAATTAAAAATTAAAAGTTAAAAGTTGTTGAGATTTGCGACAAAAGATAGGAGTCGGGCTACGCCCTTGATAGGGATTCTGGGGATAATAGGGGTAATAGTTTTTGCTATTATCTCTATTTTACTTTTACCCTACAATCCCTATTATCCCTATCACCCATATAAAAAAAACAAACCCTCCGCAGAATCCTGCGGAGAGTGCTTGTGGTGCTTAAAACGATAATCCTAAATGAAGACTAAATCCATGTAATAGTTTATTATGACCATCAGTATATAGAAAACTCTCCATTTTGTATCCTGCGCCAAGATACAAAGACAGTTTTTCTGTGATTTTACTATCAACACCAAGTGTTATATCACCCCAAAAACCACTTTGATTATAGCGAATAATACTATTACCTATCTCTTGATAAACACTTTTAGATATTCTTCCACCTGCCGACATGGATAGATATGGCGACCAATTGGATTTTGTAAAATTAGCTTTGAAATGAATATAGATAGGCACATTCACAGTAGTCGGTTTACAGAAAATCGGGTTTGATTTGTTCGTATCTGGGGTAAAAAGAGCGAAATTGATGCCTGTGCCTAACCCTAAAAAGATGTACGGATTAAAGCGATAACCACCAATATAATTTATTCCCAAAAAATCTGTAACACTACAATAAGAATACGCCAAATCCACAAATTGATGATATCCTTTACCGTGTAATTGTCGCAATTCTCGCAATTCTTGCTGTCCGACTTGCTTCTTTTCTTTTGCCTCTGTTTTGGCAGACTCTTTTGCTTTGTAAATATCTTCTGCTGTTATCTCAAATGTAGAGATTGATTCTATGTCGCTTTTATAGATGATTCTAATATCCCTATTCGCAAATTCTAAACGAACTATTTGATTGTTTTCTTCAATTTTGACACCCTCAAACACTCTTCCATCTTTCAATGTTATAGTTGTAATGACTTTTGCGGAAGCGGTTGAAACTGCCATTAGCAATACAAGCAAAATTAGTATTACTCGTTTCATAGTGTTCTACTCTATAAATTCGACAATTGTTCCTGTTGCGCAATGAGTGGTTTTCCAATAGAATGGGGGAAAGCCATGTTCTGTCTGCTTTACATTTATATTGATAATAGTTTGAGAGCCATATAATTTTGCATTCTTGAACATCTCGGCGACAGCGTTTGAATGAACAGCCTTCTCGGATAATCCTCCTATGCCGAGTATTCGAGTAGCGGTAGCAACACCCTCTACCATACCTATAATACGGAAATTCTTTCCAGATAGCACAACTTCTGTCTTTGCTACATTTTCATTAGAGGTCCGATAAAAGTGTGTTGAGCAACCTGTTAAGAACATTGCGCATACAACAGCAACTACAAAAAATAGTTTTTTCACAGTAAATAAGTTTTTTGTTTGCCTACCAACCCCGAATAAGGCAGTTATATAAAATAAAGAAAGTGTGAGGCTGATTCTCGTCTATCTGAATGGAGGTTCTGGAATACCTATGCTACAAATAAACAATACCCCACACCCGTATTGGCAGGTATAGGGCAACGAAAGTGCCATAACACCAATACACGGTGACGAGTGTGTTGCTCTCCTTGTAGCATTGAAAATTTTCCAGATTTCCATTCAAGGATAAAAGCGAATACACTTTCATCAAATATGTCTGCAACCAAAGCGATTGCACCACAAATATAGCAACTTATTCCGAAAGTCACAAAAGATAGCGCTGGGATTTTTGAAAAAAAATACCTTAATTGTCAATTATCAATTGTCAATTGTCAATTATTTTGCTATCTTTGCAAAATAGTTTGGCTCCGTAGTTCAATGGATAGAATTTAAGATTCCGGTTCTTACGATAGCGGTTCGAATCCGCTCGGAGTCACAATCTAATTGACAATTGACAGTTGACAATTGACAATTAAATTTGAAGTAGATATATTTGGCAATTAGATAAATAATAACTCAAAACGACGTAGTCGTGTTACCATAATTATCAATTGTCCATTATCAATTTGAGATTATGGAACATAAGCGAATAGAGAGCGATAGCGAGTTTGAGGGCAGAATACGCCCGCAGGAGTTGGAGCAATTTTCCGGTCAGGAGAAGATTGTCGAGAACTTGCGCGTCTTTATCAAGGCGGCACTGATGCGTGGCGACTCGCTCGACCACACCTTGTTACATGGTCCTCCGGGACTTGGAAAAACCACTTTGGCGAATATTATCGCCAACGAGATGGGTGCGCAGTTGAAGGTTACTTCGGGTCCTGTACTCGACAAACCGGGCGACCTCGCAGGACTATTGACAAACCTTTCGGCAGGCGATGTGCTCTTTATTGACGAGATTCACCGCCTCTCACCTATTGTTGAGGAGTATCTCTACTCGGCAATGGAGGATTTCAAAATAGATATCGTGCTCGACAAAGGACCGTCAGCGCGTTCTATTCAGATTGAACTTGCGCCATTTACCCTCATCGGAGCAACCACCCGAAGCGGTCTTTTGACCTCGCCATTGCGTGCCCGATTTGGTATTCAGTGCCACTTGGAGTACTACGATTCGAAGGTGTTGAGCCGCATTGTGAAGCGTTCTGCTTCGATTTTGGGTGTGTCGATTGACGATGACGCTGCACTCGAAATAGCGTTGCGCTCGCGCGGAACTCCGCGTATTGTAAACTCGTTGTTGCGCCGTGTGCGCGACTTTGCGATGGTTAAGGGCGAGGGCTGCATCGACTTGGAGATTACCCGAATGGCATTGGAGGCTCTCAATATCGACTCGCGAGGTTTGGATATGATGGATAACAAGATTCTCTCGACCATTATCGCCAAATTTAATGGCGGTCCGGTCGGTCTGAATACTATCGCTACGGCTGTGAGCGAAGATGCCGGCACTATCGAGGAGGTTTACGAGCCGTTCCTGATTAAGGAGGGCTTCTTGAAGCGCACTCCGCGAGGTCGTGAGGTTACGGAGTTGGCATACAGACATTTGGGATTGACACAACCCGAGCGCGAGGGTGAGTTGTTTTAATACGAAAATAGAATGAAACTAAAAGGAGTTATATTTGATATGGACGGTACGCTGGTGGATAACTTGGCGTACCATTTTTTGGCATTCGATGAGTATGCCAAGCGCGAGGGTTTTACATTGTTGGAGCCTGTGTCGTTGAAAATCAACGGTATGCATAGTAACGACATATTTCCGCTGCTACTTGGAGATGAGGTAGTTGCGAAATATGGATTGGATAGGCTCAATCGCGAAAAGGAGGAGGTATATCGCGATATGTATCGTGAGAAAATTGCCCCTATTGCCGGTCTTATGGAGTTGTTGCAAGCGGCAAAAAAGGCGGGTGTGAAGTGTGCTATCGGCTCGTCAGGCTGCCGTGAGAATGTAGAGATGATAGTTGAGGGGTTGGGTATCACCGATTTGATTGATGCTTCGATTAGTGGTAGCGATGTTACGCACGGCAAACCGCACCCCGAAATCTTTATAAAGGCGTACGAGGCTCTCGGCTTGAAGGCGGAGGAGTGTGTGGTGGTTGAAGATGCGGTAAATGGAATTGTTGCCGGAGTTGCTGCGGGTTGCAAGTGTATTGCAATAACAACTACTGCTTCTGCCGCAACACTCTCGGAGGCGGGTGCTTCGATCTGCTTTGCAGACTACTCTACCGTGACAATTGAACAGATAAACGAGTTGTTGAGATAGTTGCGGTTAAATATAAGAAAGAGAGAGGGTTGTGCGCCCTCTCTTTTTGTTTAGAAGCTATACTTTGCTAATACATTTATGCGATTGGAGTGAGCCTTTGCTCCGTCCATATTCTTGCGATGTCCGTAGAGGTATTCGGCTGCCAAGACAAAGCGTGGCGTTAGGTTCCAAAATACATTTCCGAAGATATATTGTCCCTGCTTGTACATATCGTCACTATATACGCCATTCTTTTTACGCACCGTAACAGCCGAGTAACCACCCGAAACAAAGAGGTTTGGTAAGATGTTTATCTGCGCTGCTGCCTGCCAACCGAACATCGGTGTTGTCTGTACTCGTGTCGGGTCGTCAGGGCGCGGTGTAAAGTCGAGTCCCGAACCCATCAAGTCGTTGATATAGCGTGTGACACCCTCGCCATAAACACCATTCATAAACAACTCCAAATATTTGGTAATGTGGATATTACCGCTGAACTGTACGCCCCAGCCAAAGAGGTCATCTTCGCCACTGCGGGCTTTATTGTAGAGGTACATATCGCGAAATACTGCCGATGCACGAATATGGCTCTCGCGATTTTTACCCCACGAATATTGGAAATAGACCGGAAAATCGGGCACGCGCTGCGGAATAGCAGATAGAGTTTCGCCGTATGTTCCTGATACGCTCGGCATCTCGGCAGCTGCTCCCACCTTCAAATGGTCTTTTAGGAACGAGTATTCGTAGCGAATCATCGTAGCGAAACGGAAGTTGTAGGCATTAGGACCTTGGAAATCGATGGTTGTAGGTGCGGCGGTGAGGTCGCAGAATGTCGAAACATCGCGACCAATAGTCAAACCGAGCATCTGCACATAGCCCGAACGAATACGGGGTGTATAGCTACCTGTAATACCTCCTCGGAAGTCCAAATCCATAAATACATGCACCTGACCGAGTTTTTTAGTGTTGGCAATACCGCGAATGAAGATACGAGAGGTCGTTGCATCCATTCGCAACTCCTGCTTGTCGGCAGGGGTTAGTGCCATCGGAACATCATACGGCACCATATCTATATTATTTACGGTGCGATCGAAGGTATATGCGGCACGCAATGCCACATCGCCACCAATAGCAAAGGAGAAGGTGTTGCGCTTGTCGGCAAAGATAGCCGAAGGCATTGCTACCTGCTGGATACCATCGCGAGTAGCGTTTTTGTGATCCTGGATTGCTGCTTTTACGGCTGCATTTTTAATTATTACATCCTGCTGATTGCAGCCTTGTGGGGCGCAAGAGATGGTATCCTTCTCGCTTACCGAAATAATATATACGGTAGGCTCGGCGTTGCCGTGATGATATCGCTGCACGCGATGATTTTGCGCAGTTGCGGTAGCCGTTGCTACCACTGCTCCGATAATCAGTAAAACTCTTTTCATAGTAATTTTGTTTTAAGTTACGCACTCAATGGGTGCAAACCTTGTGCCACTATACCATCTCCTCCTCGCGCTTGACCTCTTTTTCGAGTTCATCACGCCAATGAAGCGAGGCGTGTGAACCATCGCAATATGGTTTATTTGCCGACTCTCCGCAACGGCACAAAACGGTACGATTGCGAATCTCGTACGAAGTGCCATCTTCGCGAGTGATGCGTATTCCTCCACGCACCCACAATCCTCCGCTACAATGTAGAGCATCATCTTCGATAAGTCCGAGACTCGGCTCGTAATGTCGCTCGAATGGCAGGTCAGAGCCATTTCCCCACACCATCAATCGCCCACTCGGACACATTGAGGCTTGACGAATAGCTTGTCGGCGTGCCGATTCATCAAATGATGTTTCGGTGGCTGCCCAAACTCCCCCTCCTGCATCGCAAAAGCGGGCAAATACGCAGTATTGAGGGTTGTCGGTGAGAGTTACCGCATCGCCCGAAGTTATCTCAACATTGTCTAACAGAGATTCGGGGCGGGCTGTAAGCTTCGGATTCCACTTATGAGAGTGGTGCGAACCATCGCAATATGGCTTGTTTTTTGATGCTCCGCAGCGACAGAGTGAAGTTGGCTCTTTCTCGGTTGAGAAGTGCTTGCCCTCCTCGAATGTCCAACTCTCGCCCAATTCGTTGGGGACAATGTGTTGTGTTGCCAAAGGTGGCTGACCATAGACTAAATATGGACCTGTGTCCATTACGGCAACCTTGTACTCCGGAGGGGCAGGAGTACTGCCGGTTTCGATTTTTTGCTTTGCCATTGTAATAAATAGTATTGTTTTTCGTTCCGATAGAGGGCAATAATTGTTCCGAAATGGAGCGTAAACAAACTTAAAAGTTTGTATTTGCCAACTTTTTTGTATATTTGCAAATTGTTAAGGTATTCTGAATATGAGAAGTGTGAAATTTCTGATTGTGGCGTTGATGTCGGCATCGTTGCTTTTCTCGTGCAATAAGGACGAGAACGCCTCGTTGGTATTGGAGCGAACTTCGCTCTATTTCAATTCGTGGAGTGATGCTGCACAAGTTGTATCTTATACCGCTACAAATGCAGTAACCGTTGCTGTGGCAAGTTATAGTACAGGTTGGAATGCTACGGTGGATATGAGCAGAAGGGAGATTATGATTTGGCCGGTCGGAGCTAGTGGCGAGGAGGACTTGACCGATGACGACCTTCCGAAGGAGGGCTCGGTAGTTGTGAATGCTCTGAATAAAGAGGGACAGGCAACAAGCTACTATATCAATGTTTATATCACAACAACCCAATCTCTCGATACGGCAGGGCGTGCAAACTGCTATGTTGTGACAACTCCGGCAATGAGTTATTCGTTCGATGTGATGCATCGTCCCGATGGAGAGCCTCTTGCAACGGCGAGTGTAAAACTGTTGTGGCAGAGTAATCCCGATATTGTGAAGCATGTGGATATGGTTGGCACGAATGCTATGTTCTATGTTGCGTATTCATCGCAAGATGAGTCGAAGTTGGAGGACACGAATGCAGTTATTGCGGCATACAACACAAGTGGCGAGGTTATTTGGAGTTGGCACTTGTGGATTGTGAATGAGAATCCGCTGGTTATGACCGATACCTACTCTAACGGAAAGACATTTATGAGAAAGAATCTTGGAGCTTTCACCAACTCTAACGGATTGAACGATGAACAGAAGATTCTCGACTCCTACGGAATGTACTATCAGTGGGGGCGCAAAGATCCGTTTCCGCGACCATATTACTTCGATGCAACAGGTGCTGATGATGAAGCTCGATATGATGCCCAAGGTATATTTATATACGAAAAATTCGAGCTGCGCACACCAAGCAACGGAACTGTGGATTACACAACTCTCTACCCTATGCACTATATCTTCAACGATACACATAGCGAGTATAATGGAGATAGTGGTGATGGTGTAGGAGATTGGCTTATATCGGCAAACAATGCTTTGTGGAGCGACACCAAAAAGAGCGTTTATGACCCTTGTCCTGCCGGTTGGCGCGTGCCTACGGCGCAAGATTTAAGCGTGCTTCATCTCTCCGATGAAGAGGATAATACTCCTCTCGAAACTGCGCGTAAGCAGTTCGGTTGGAATCTTTCTGATGGAGCATCAACCTATTTTTGGTCGGCTTGTGGTCGCCGCCGCTATATAGACGGAAAAGTTGAGAATATCAACTACAAAGATGATGTCTATCCTTCGCAGCCACAGCCTTGGGAGGGACACTATTGGACATCTTCAACTACGGCTGATGGCAAGGCAATAAGTCTATATTTCGACCTAACAACTACGCGCACGATAAATAAATTCGTAGGTAATCAACCTCGATTTAGGGCAAACGGCTTCCAAGTTCGATGCGTTAAAGAGTAACAAAAAAAGCAACCTTCGGGTTGCCTTTTTTGTTAGTGAGTAGTGAGTAGTTTTCCGCTTAATATGGCACTAACATTGTATCATAGCGATAAGGTTATAAAATCTTGTCGCTATGAAAATTTCTACGGGTAAGGGTGAAATATCCATCTTTGCGCTTCTGGCTATCTGGTCGGTGTCGGCTATAACCTCGTTACCGGGGTTGGCAATATCTCCTATCTTGGAGGATTTGAGCCATATATTTCCCTCTGCGTCACAACTCGAAATACAGATGCTCACTTCGTTGCCTTCGCTCTTGATTATCCCTTTTGTACTATTGTCGGGTTGGCTCTCGGAGCGAGGTGAATCGTTAAAATTGTTGGCGGTCGGTTTGGCTATATTCTTTATCAGCGGATTGATGTGCATCTTCGCAAAGGATATCCGTCTGCTGATTGTTGCAAGTTGTATTATGGGTGCGGGCGCAGGTATTGCAGTACCCTACTCGACAGGTCTTGTAGTGCGCTACTTTACGGGCGATGCGCGTGTGCGACAACTCGGTATCAGCTCTGCTGTAAATAATCTCTCGTTGGTGTTGGCTACGGCGGTGGTCGGTTGGATTGCTACAAGAGATTGGCATCTCGCATTTACGGTCTATCTTCTGCCTGCCGTTTCGATGGTGATGTTGCTTGCTTTGCGTAATGCTAAGCCTGCGCCCGAGCCAAAAGAGAGCGATCAATTGCGCCAATCCAAAATCCATTGGAAACGACTTACGGGGCTCTCTATACTCTATTTTATTACAACTTTTACTACCCTTGTAATTACATTCTATCTCTCGTTTCTGCTCGAAAAATATCACTTTCCACAGGAGTTTTCGAGCGTGATGATATCGTTGTTCTTCCTCGCCATTATGATACCCGGATTTATCCTGAGCGGCATTATCAGCCGAGTGCGCTCGATGACGATTTTCGTGTCATTGTTGCTTATAGTAATAGGTCTGTTGCTGGTGGGAACTGTGCCCGATATTCCTCTGATGACACTTGGTGTTATTTTGACGGGTATCGGTTACGGAGTTCTGCAACCTATAATATATGATAAGACAGCCATTATCGCTCCGCCCGAAGCGGCAACGAAGGCGTTATCGGTGGTGATGACCGTGAATTATGTTGCGGTGGTGGTGTGTCCGATTGTGGTGGACTTTATCTCAAAGATTATGGGGCAAAATCGTAGTACATTTCCATTTGTCGCGAGCGCCGTATTGGTGGCGATGGTGGCATTGTTGTCGCTTATTCTGCGTAAAAGTTTCGTTTTGGGGCTCGATGAGTCCTATTATAAAGCCAAGAAATAGATTTTTATCTGCTTTTTTGATAAAAAACTCTCAACTCTCAACTCTTAACTCTCAATTTTTTCTATCTTTGTACTCGTGAAGAGTACTATTCAAATATTTTCGGAGCTTGGCGCACGCCTCGCAGGATTTGGCACTGATGATGTGTCACGCTCTGTTGTGGCTCGCGCAGTGGCAGAGAATGAGTGGTTTTCGGTGAGCGATGTTCGCTACGCTGTTGAGGCAGTGCGGAGAGAGATGCTCGATGCCGAGAAGGTTGCCGAGTGGCTTACTCACTACCCTGCCATCGGCTCTCGCGATGCTCGGCGGGTGGCGATTATTATGGCCGGAAATATCCCTTTGGTTGGTATATTCGACCTCTTGTGTGTTATCGCGAGTGGAGATATTCCGTTTGTAAAACCTTCGAGCAAAGATAGGGTTTTGGAGGAGTATGTTGAGCAATTACTCTGTGAGATAGAGCCGACACTTCGTATCGAAAAATATGAGGAAGATGCCGAATATGATGCAATTATCGCTACGGGAGGAGAGAGTGCCAATCTCTATTTCCGTACTGCATTTGAGGGAGTTTCGTGTCTTTTGAGGGGTAGCCGTCACTCCGTAGGAGTGCTTTCAGGCGGAGAATCGGAAGAGGATATTTGGGCTTTGGCAGACGATATATTTACCTATTCGGGTTTGGGGTGTCGTAGCGTTTCATTGGTCTTTGTGCCAAAGGGGTATAAGTTGTCATTGCCTGTGCGTAATATGTGCAGAGCATATCACAATAACTATCTGCAATGTAGAGCATTGCTTACAATGCAGGGCGTGGAGTTTGAGGACTTGGAGGAGGCTGTTGTCGTGGCGCAATCGAAGGCGGAGTTTCCGCGCTTTTTAAGCCAAATAAATGTTGTCGAATACTCCGATTTGCGCGATGTTCAGCAGTGGCTTGCGGAGAATGAAGATGCGTTGCAGTGTGTTGTGAGCCATATCGAGGGACTGCACTCGCGTTGTGTTCCACTCGGACAAGCACAATACCCTACTCTCTATGATTATGCAGACGAACGAGATACTATGCAATTTCTTACCTCACTTGATTGATTTGTTGAAAATTTATGCTATATTTGCATATTGAAAAAACCAATAAAACTAGAACGATATGAAGAAGATTCTTTTGATGATTGTTGCCGTATTGGCTTTTATGACAGTTTCGGCACAACCTCCACAGGGAGGACAGCGTGGTGGAGACCGCAATGCGCGTATGGTTGAGATGTTGCAGAAGCAGCTCAATATGAGTCCGGAGCAGGCGAAGAAATTTGCTCCCGTCTATCAGGCATATCAGCGCGAAATTCGCAATGTTCGCAAGGAGACCAAAATGGTGGTTGATTCCTATAAGAATGATGAGATGACCGTCAAGGTTGCCAAGAAGATTATGATGGCGCAACTTAATGGTGATAAGCAGATTATCCAAGTTAAGAAGGAGTATATCCGCGTCTTTGTGAACTATTTGACACCGGAGCAGTTGTCGAAGATATTCACTCTTGGTCAAAGACCTCGTAAGCCTCGTGGCGCAGCTCCCGGACAAGGTCCTCGCCCACAAGGCGCACCGCAACGATAAAAAAAGCAACCTTCGGGTTGCTTTTTTTGTTAGTGAGTAGCGCAAAAAGACGACTAAAAGTCGTCTTGATTTTGTGGGAGTTGACGGATTGGCTACTGCGCTCGCTGATGCTCGCTCCGCTTAACGCCTTTCCGTCCCGCTCGCCGCGGGGGC
>JAZQHQ010000035.1:0-3202 GCA_045540675.1 Alistipes sp.
AATAGTATCACACCTTTCTTTTTGCTTTTTGGTAAGGCTTCAAGTTCAGACCACTAACCGAAGCCTATGCCGACCAAATGCCAAACATCACAAATAGTCTGACGCCAGCGTGTTGCCGACCACGGCGAGGTCTTTACCGCCGAGAGGGAGGTGAAGGCGATGTGCGACCTGGTAAAGCACGAGACCGAGCGCATCGAGTCCCGCTTCCTTGAACCCGCTTGCGGTCAGGGTGCGTTCCTAATTGAGATACTGCGCCGTAAACTCGCCATCGTTTCTGCCCGTTACCGCAAGGCACAGAACGAGTGGGAGCGTTATGCTACGCTCGCCGTGAGCAGCCTCTACGGCATTGATATTCTTGCCGACAATGTGGCTTTGTGCCGACAAAATCTCTACGACATATTCCAAGCCGAGTACACTGCACTATTCCCCAAGACCCAGAAGGAGGAGTGCTGCCGTGCAGTGCGCTATATCCTCTCGCTCAACATCCTTTGGGGTGATGCTCTGACCCTCGAACTCCCCGACAATAGCAAGACCCCTATCGTCTTTGCCGAGTGGTCGGACACTGGTAACGGAATGTTCAAACGCCGAGACTACACGATGGCAAACCTACTCCAAAGCGCACCGATGGATGGTCTCAACCTCTTTTCCGACCTCGGCGACCAGGCATTTATCCCCAAGCCCGTTGCCGACTATCCGCTAATCCATTTCCTAAAACTCGGAGCCGATGAGAACGCAAAACTATAACCCCGATGTGCTGACCTGCCTTGCCAATTTGAGCAACGACGAGGTTTTTACACCACCCGCTGTGGTAAACAAGATGCTCGATATGCTCCCCGCCGAGTTGTGGAGCAACCCCGATGCTCGCTTTCTCGACCCCGTGAGCAAGACGGGCGTGTTCCTTCGTGAGATTGCCAAACGATTGATGGAGGGCTTGAAGGAGCAGATGCCCGACCTACAACAACGAGCCGACCACATCTTCGGCAAGCAACTCTACGGTCTGGCGATTACCGAACTGACCGCCCTGATGTCTCGCCGCTCGGTCTATTGCTCAAAATATGCCAATGGTCGCTACTCGGTCTGCACAGCCTTTGATGATGAGCAGGGCAATATCCGATATGAGCCTACCGCCCACACCTGGCAGAACGGTAAATGTATCTACTGCGGTGTTAGTAAACTAAATACTTATGACAGAGATGAGGAGATGGAGCGACACGCTTATCAATTCATTCACACCTCCCATCCCGAGAAAATCTTCCCAAATATGAAATTTGATGTTATTATAGGCAATCCTCCATATCAGTTAGACGATGGAGGTAATGGTGTAAGTGCCAAACCAATATTCCAATTATTTGTAGAGCAAGCAAAGAAACTTAAACCAAGATTTCTTTCTATGATTATCCCTGCAAGATGGTATGCAGGAGGTAAAGGATTGGATTCTTTTAGAGAGCAAATGTTAAATGATTCAAGAATCTCAAAATTGATTGATTTTGAATCGAGTAAAGATTGCTTTGAGGGTGTAAATATCGCAGGAGGAATATGTTATTTCCTATGGGAAAGAGAACATAGAGGTCTGTGCGAAGTGTATAACAACAATGTTGCCATCAAACGCCGTCTTAATGAATATCCAATATTCATAAGGAGTAATACTGCTGTTTCAATCGTTAATAAAGTATTACAACAATGTTCTCATTTTGTAAAGGACACGGCATATCCAAGAAATCCATTTGGGTTTGCGACAAATTTTAGAGGTCGCACGGACAAAAGGGATGGTGATATTGAAATTCTAACCAGTGTCGGGTTTCAATACATCGACAGAGCAGAGGTGGTAAAGAATACAAACATAATAGACAGTTATAAGATTCTAATTGGGCGATTAGTCCCAAGCAATGGAGAACTTGACATAAACCCTGCCGATGGATATAGAGTTATCACAGACACAAAAATCATATCCCCTGGACAAATAAACACAGAGACCTATTTGGATATTGGAGTATTCAAAACCAAAGAAGAAGCGACTAATTTTGACAAGTACATAAAGTCTAAATTCCCAAGATTCTTATTGCGACAAGCAATATCATCTCTAAATGTGACAAGAGACTGTTTTAGATTTGTCCCGCATTTGGATTTTAATGAATCTTGGACAGACGAGAAACTATATGCCAAATATGGTCTGACCGATGAAGAAATCGCCTTCATCGAATCAATGATTCGCCCGATGGAATAAAAAGTATTGCACTATGCCCTAACTTTCGTAATGATAATTTGGATT
This sequence comes from Alistipes sp., assembly GCA_045540675.1. Taxonomy (GTDB): domain Bacteria; phylum Bacteroidota; class Bacteroidia; order Bacteroidales; family Rikenellaceae; genus Alistipes. The sequence goes on from JAZQHQ010000035.1 coordinate 2,270, forward strand.
CTTCAGTTGTTTGATGCTATTTTGCAGCAAATCAATTAAAATATAATAATGAAAAGGTTAGAACAAAAGTATCAAATTCTTCTCCAAATGGAGGTATTTAGAACTATGACAACTGAACTTTTAGGAGGCGACTACCAAAGCAATGAGAATGCCATAAAGGAACTTAGAGCCGAAGGATTGGTTACAACAAAGATGGGCGAGTTTGGACAAGAAGGGAAAATTCTATCCTTCTCAATCACCACACGGGGCGAAAAGAAACTAAAACAACTACTCGAAGAGATTAAGTAGTTGCAGTAAAATACAATTCAATATACCGATTATGCCACACACCTTCTTTCCACGCCGACCAGAGGCGAACCCGATGATTTATGCCTACGAGGATAAAGCATATCCTGGGCTACTGAAAGTGGGCTACACAGCCGTAAATGTTCAAAAGCGTGTAGCACAGCAGTACCCGACCTTGCGCCCTGGGGCAGCGCCATACCGCATTGTATTGGAAGAGCCAGCGATGCGTGGTGACGGAACATCGTTCACCGACCACGAGGTGCATCGTGTACTTCGTCGGATGGGTATTCACAACCCCGAAGGAGAGTGGTTCGAGTGTGGAGTAAAAGAGGTAAAAGCGGCAATTCGTGCCGTACGCACACCCTCGGAGATTGATTTCGCCCGCACCGAGAGTTTCGGTATGCGACCCGAACAAAAGCGAGCAGTAACCAAGACCAGCGAATACTTCCTCGCCTACCGTGAGGAGAACAAGGGTCGCACGCCGCACTTCCTCTGGAACTGTAAGATGCGTTTCGGCAAGACCTTCGCCGCATATCAGTTGGCAAAGGAGATGGGGTGGAAACGAGTGTTGGTTTTGACCTTCAAGCCAGCCGTGCAGAGTGCCTGGGAGGAGGATTTACGCACCCACATCGACTTTGAGGGGTGGCA
>JAZQHQ010000036.1:0-24259 GCA_045540675.1 Alistipes sp.
GCGCCCCCTATAAAGGGAACGGAGTGCGCCCCCCCAGTAAGGGCGGAACGCCCGCCCCCAGTAACCCCCAGAAATTCTGCGCCTTGACAAGGGTAGGAGTTCGGAAAACTGAAAACAAAAAACTAAAAACTAAAATACAAAACTATGAACAATCAAAAGCACGAGGCTCTATCGCGGTACGCAATAGACCTCAACGAACAGGCACAAAAGGGTAAGTTGGACCCTGTAATCGGTCGTGATGAGGAGATTCGCCGAGTATTGCAGATCCTCTCGCGCCGTACCAAAAACAACCCCGTACTCGTGGGTGAGGCGGGTGTCGGAAAGACCGCTATTGTGGAGGGTATCGCCCACCGAATTATCGATGGCGATGTGCCCGAAAACCTACGCTCGAAGCGCATCTTCTCACTCGATATGGGCGCACTGATTGCAGGCGCAAAATATCAGGGCGAATTTGAGGAGCGACTCAAAGCGGTAATCAACGAAGTAGTTGAGAGTGAGGGAGAAGTACTGCTTTTTATTGATGAGATTCACACCCTTGTCGGGGCAGGAAAAACGAGTGGAGCAATGGACGCAGCCAACATCTTGAAACCAGCACTTGCTCGTGGCGAGTTGCGTACCATCGGAGCGACTACGCTTGACGAATTTCAGAAGTATTTTGAGCAGGATAAGGCTCTCGAACGCCGTTTCCAGAAGGTGATGGTCGATGAGCCTTCACCCGAGGACTCAATCTCCATTTTGCGAGGTTTGAAGGAGCGATACGAAAACCATCACAAGGTGCGAATTAAGGACGAGGCGATAGTCTCGGCGGTGGAGTTGTCGCACCGCTATATAACCACTCGTTTCCTACCTGATAAGGCGATAGATTTGGTCGATGAGGCGGCATCGCGACTCCGTTTAGAGATGAACTCCGTACCCGAGGAGTTGGATTCGCTCGACCGCCGTATTCGCCAACTCGAAATTGAGCGCGAGGCTATCCGCCGCGAAGGGGATAAGGAGCGTATTGCCGCCCTCGACAAGGATATTAAGGAGTTAAAATCGAAATCCTCTTCGATGCGAGCAAAGTGGGAGGGCGAGCGCGACCTTATTCGCAAAATTCAGCAGAACAAGGAGCGCATCGAGCAACTCAAAATCGAGGCTCAACAGGCGGAGCGCACGGGCGATTACGGCAAGGTAGCCGAGATTCGCTACGGCTCCATCGTTGAGGCAGAGAACAAGATTGCCAAACTCAAAGAGCAACTTAAAGAGCAGACCTCGGGTGGCTCGATGATTAAGGAGGAGGTCGATGCCGAAGATATTGCCGAGGTTGTATCTCGTTGGACGGGAATACCCGTAAAAAGAATGTTGGCGTCCGAGCGCGAGAAGTTGCTCAATATGGAGTCGGCACTCCACGCCCGCGTGGTTGGTCAGGAGCAGGCGATAAGTGTTGTTTCCGATGCTGTGCGCCGAGCAAGGGCAGGTCTTTCAGATGCTCGCAAACCTATCGGCTCGTTTATCTTTCTCGGCTCTACGGGTGTCGGCAAAACCGAGTTGGCGCGTGCCTTGGCGGAGTTTCTGTTCAACGATGAGAATATGATGACTCGAATAGATATGAGTGAGTATCAGGAGCGACACGCCGTATCGCGTTTGGTTGGAGCGCCTCCGGGATATGTCGGCTACGATGAGGGCGGACAACTCACCGAGGCTGTGCGCCGCAAACCATATTCGGTTGTGCTACTCGATGAGATTGAGAAGGCTCACCCCGATGTCTTTAACATCTTGTTGCAGGTGCTTGACGATGGTCGTTTGACCGACAACAAAGGTCGCACGGTCGATTTCCGCAATACGATAATTATTATGACCTCGAATATGGGGGCATTCACCATTCAGGAGCGATTTTCGCGTGCCATGAGTGAGGGTGGCGAGGTGCCGGCAGAGATTGTCGAGGATACGCGCCGAGAGGTTGTCGAGCAGTTGAAGCAGCACTTAAAACCCGAATTTTTGAATCGTATTGACGAGATTGTGATGTTCGAGCCGTTGAGCGAAAAGGATATCTATAAAATTGTCGATATACAGCTTGCTATCGTGCATAAGATGCTCAAACAGAGTGGTGTAGAGTTGCGAGTGACCGAAAAGGCTCGCAAGTGGATAGCCCATATCGGCTACGATGCGGCATACGGCGCACGACCTGTGAAGCGAGTAATTCAACGCGAGGTTATCAACGAACTATCAAAGCGAATTTTGGCAGGCAAGGTTGATAAGTCGCAACCGATAGTGATAGATGTTGCGACAGATAAACTCTCGTTTAGTAATTAGCGAGATGAGCCACAACCTTTTCGGCTCGTGATTTGCCAACTATTTCGGCAATATCTTCGAGAGAGGCGTTTCGCAGATTTGCAATGGTGCGGAAGTGGCGAAGAAGGGCAGTTATGCTCTTCTCGCCCACGCCCTCAATACCTTCAAGACCTGTCTTAATAAAATTCTTGCTGCGGCGATTGCGATGGTGCGTAATTCCGAAGCGGTGCGCCTCATCGCGAATATGACAGATAACCTTCAATGGCTCGCCCGTGCGGCTCAGATAGTACGGCATTGGGTCATTCGGATAGAAGACCTCCTCTAATCTCTTCGCCAAGCCCACAATCGGCACTCGCTCGGCAATACCCAACTCCTGCAACACGGCATAAGCACTCGACAACTGACCTTTACCGCCATCGACAACTATCAAATCGGGCAACTCTGCCCCCTCCTCCAATAAGCGAGAATAACGGCGAGTAAGTATCTCACGCATCGAAGCGAAGTCATCTGCTCCGACCACCGTCTTTATGTTGAAATGGCGATACTCCTTTCGCGAAGGTTTGCCGTCACGAAAGACCACGCACGATGCTACCGGATTGGTTCCCTGCAAGTTGGAGTTATCAAAGCACTCTATATGGCGCGGCTCTTTCGCAAGTCGCAACTCTCGGCGCATCGCCTCCATAAGTCGGTCGGTATGGCGTGCAGGATTGTGAATTTCGAGGTTTTTCAGACGCTCCGCCCGAGTGGTCTTTGCCGAGCGCAGCGAGAACTCCAACAAATCGTGCTTCTCGCCCCTCTTCGGCACTGAAAATCGCACCCCCTCGAAAAACTCCTCATGCGGCAAAACCGACACTAATACCTCTTGTGCCAACTCGCCCGCTATCTTCTCCTTTATATGCTGAATACCAAGTGTCATTATCGAGCATTCATCGCTCTCCACACCTACTGAAATGGTCGCTGTATGCACTGCTGTAATTGAGCCGTTGCGCACACGCAAAAAGTTGCAGTAAGCCTCATCGTCATCAACCAACAGCGAAAAAATATCCACATCGCCCATCTTGGCACTCACAATAACCGAGCGCGAAGCGTAGCGTTCTAACGCATCAAGGCGAGCCTTATATCGTGCTGCGATCTCAAAACGCAACTCCTCGGCAGCACGCATCATCTCCCCTTCGAGATACGCCCTGACAGGTCGCAAATCGCCCTTCAAGACCGCTGTGGCAATATCAACATAGCCTTTATACTCCTCTCGGCTACACTTGCCGATGCATGGTGCTTTGCAGTTTCCGAGGTGATATTGCAGGCATGCGGTATGTTTAGCCTTCGCTATACTCTCCTCGGTCATTTTCTGCCGACAGATACGAAGTGGCAACGCCTCACGGATAAAATCGAGTACCGCCCTCTGTGCCGAAATTGAGCCATAAGGTCCATAATATTGCGAGCCGTCACGCACAATTTGGCGAGTCGAAAGAATACGGGGAAACTGCTCAGCCGTAACCGCTATCCAAGGGTAGGATTTATCATCTTTCAGAAGGATATTGTAGCGAGGTTGCAAAGTCTTAATAAGCGAGTTTTCCAACAGTAACGCATCGGTTTCGCTATCGACCACGATATGGCGCATCGAGGCGATTTGTCGCACCATAACCCGCACCTTGGCAGAGTGGTCGCGGCTCTCGACAAAGTAGGAGCGCACTCGATTGCGCAGATGCTTTGCCTTGCCGACATATATAACCTCCCCTTTGTTATTCTCAAAGAGGTAACAACCGGGCGACATCGGCAACATTGCGACCTGCTCTTTTAGCGATATTTTATCGTTTTCCGACATATTCTACAACAAAGGTAATAAATTTTGCTAAAATCGTGCTTTAATTTGAAAAATTAACCTTAACTTTGTAAAGTTTTAGAGCATTGAAAATCAAAATTTTATCGATAAATAATATGAAAAGGACTTTAACCTCACTTTTCGTGGGTGTTGCCTTGTTGTTTACAGGGTGCATAGACCGCGAATTTGACCTCGCCGAAACATCGGGCGAGATGACCATCGGAGGCGAAGAATTGACCGTTCCTCTTGGAGAGATCGGAACAATCGCTCTTGCCGATATTTTGGGCGACAACGAGAGCGTCAAGCCTAACGAGGAGGGAGTATATCAGATAGCCTTCTCTTCGTTTGGTGACGACCCGACAAAGTACGAAAGCCTCTCGATTGAGGGTATCTCTATCCCAAATATCACCGGTTTGTCGCCGGATTTAGATCCAATAACATTCTCGTTTGGAACACTGCCGACCTCGTTGCTGTTTAGTGCGATAAACAAGCCATTTGAGGTTGATTTTCCAAGTTCGATTGGCGATATCATGAAGATTAACCCTATCCAAATAAATCAGGATATAGCATTCTCGCTTCCGGGGCATCTCTCCGGACAAGGCACTATTGATGATAGGACTCTCGAAGTACTCAATGCTATGCAGCTCTCCACCATATCCTCGAAGTATGAAGACGAAGTAGTGTTCGATGCAACACTCACCATCTTGGAGCAGTTGGAGAAGGTTGATTGGGTAGAGTTCGGCTGCGATGAACATCCATACGGCGCACCATTCAATCTCGACATCAATTTCAATGGTCTGAACGATATTATCAGCGATGGTAAGCTCAAACTCAATATCGACTTCCCGGAGGGATACTACCTCCGCGATGAAAATGGTGTCGATTTCCCGGTTGCAACACACAACAAATTCTCGAAGGAGATTACGATTGCTCCAAAACAAACGAGCGTGAGCATATTGCTCTACCTGCATAAAATTGATTATAGCGACCACACCTTCACTGATGGTGTTCTTAAAATCAATGACCACATCAAATATACCTACGATGTTTCACTCAACATCGGCAAGGGTACCTATAACTTGAACAACACCCCTAAACTCGTTATCAGTTCAGAACCGGAATACAAAGATGTAGAGGTTAAAATCAACCACTTCGAAGTACCGCAACACGAGTATCCGATTACCCACTCGTTCAATGGTATGCCGAGCAGTGTTACGCTCGATAAAATCGCCTTTACTGAAAACAGCAAACTCAATGTATCGGTAAAGGGCTTAGAGTGGTGCGTGGTAAAAGATAATCTCACGGGCGATAACATATCACCAAAGATTGAGATTGATTTGCCGCGCTGTATGCACTTCCGCGAACATCCTCTGCTCGACAATACCACAAATGTATTGTTGGCTACCACTACCGAGTTGGCACAAGGCGTAATACTCTCGCTCGACTATATCGACTGCAAAAACAGTTCAGGTGTAAAGCAAGAGAATGGACAACTTCTCATCGAGGAGAAGATTAGTGCCTCTATCCACATGGAGAGCCTTGACGGACACACCGTACTTGTCTCGACAATCACTCCTCCAAAGAGTTGGAATATATCGATGAATATCGCCGAGTCGCGATTGGAGGTCGATACCGCAAATTCGGTTGTTACTTGGAGCGATAATAAGGCATTTGACTTCGACTTAAAGGATAACATCCCGTATATTGCACAGACAATCGAGATTCCGGAGATGATTTCCAAAATTGAGCGCATCGAGATTGGCAAGGCAGACAGCAGTGAGCCGCTCTCAATGAACTTCGTATTAGATGCAGGCAACTCGTTCCCTGTAAACATGCTCGATGTGGATGTGGCGGTAAATCTCGGCAAGTTACTCCGTCCGACACAGAAGATGTTTGATGAGGGGTTAATTACCAAAAATGAGAATGGCGACCACATCCTCACTATAAAGCAGTTGTGGGAGACGAGATATCCAATGTCTAAGACTTTGGAGTTTGATGCTTTGGAGAATATCCCTGCCATTACCGATGGAAAGATAACTATCAATCAGTCGTTCCCTGTAACGGGTAGTGCGAAGATTAAGAGTGGCGAGAATATCGACCTCTCGGCGGTAAATGATGCTAAAATAGATATCAATTTCCATATTGATGATATCGAAGTTCGTACCTTTGTAGGCAATGTAGATTTATCGGTCAAGCCCGAAACAATGCTTGTTGAGTTGGGTGATTTGAGCGACCTTGGTGTAAATATCAAGCAGTTGAGTCTTAATCCTATTCTGAATATAAAGTTAAAGGATAACCCTACGGGGATTGCATTCAACGCAGACATCGCTGTTAAGACCTACAATGCAGATGGCACTGTTGCCGATACATACACCATTCCGACAATCCCCGTTGCGGGCAGTGGCGCATCGAATATCGTTATCTCTACCCCTCGTAACGAATACAAATATAAGGATGAAGATGTAACATTTATCTCTGTTGAAGGACTTGCAAAACTCCTCTCGAAGGGTATTCCTGCAAAGATTGGTGTGGATATGGCTGTATCATCTGACAATAATGACCTCTGCACACTCAACCTGCTCGATGCCAAGAAGGGGTATAACATCGAATACCAATACGAGGTAACACTCCCATTTGAGTTCGATGGAAATATAGACCTTTCGTACGAATCGAGCGTTATGGGCTTGAACGACACATTCGCAGGTCTTGCAGACGAGTTGAGGACTTTCAAGGTTGGCGATATCGGTCTTATTGCAGAGTTCGGAACAACTATTCCGTTCAACATTGTCGTATCGGCATGGTTGGTAAATGCAGATGGCTCTTCCGAGAATATAGGAGTAAAACTCAACATCAACAACTGCCTTATCAAGGGGCACGATTCTGCTAACGGAGAGAAGACCATCTCGAAGGTAGATCTCGACTTCGACCTCGGAGAGAGTGGTTCGTTGGAGGGGTTGCGCAGTGCAGACGGCATACGCTTCAAATTTACACTCTACGACAACGGCATTGCCAACTCGTCAGCACTCGCCAACACGCAGTACCTCGATGGTAAATTGAAGTTGCGAGTTCGCGATGGTCTGACCGTTGATATTTTCGATTTCATCAAACAAACAGGTGAGGAGGAGTAGAATATGAAACAGATATACAAATATATAGTCATTTTGACCGCCTTCGTTGGAGGCATAGCAACAACTTCCGCGCAGATGCGCACCGCATATTTTATGGAGGGTTCATACTTCCGTACCGATATGAATGCGGCACTTGCTCCTACTCGCGGATATATCAAAATCCCTGCTATCGGAGCATTAGGGGTAGATTTTGGCAACAACTACTTATCGGTAAACAACCTCTTCTATAAGCGCGATGGAGGTATCTATACCTTTATGAATCGTAGTGTTTCGGCAGATGAGTTTCTTGGCAAATTGGGCAACAAGGGTAAGTTGAGTGTAAATCTCAACACCTCGTTGATAGGCTTTGGAGCGCATACCAAGAAGTTGTTTTGGAGTTTTAACTTAAATCTTCGCTCGAATACCGAGGTTACTCTCTCGAAAGATATGTTCTCTGCATTGAAGAACCTCTCGAACGGATACTACAATTTGGGCGACACCCACATTTCCAATCGTGAATATATCGAAGCGGCTCTCGGATTTGCGATTCCTATCAAGGAGTTTATGACCTTCGGTTTCCGTGCCAAGGGATTGGTAGGTATTGCCGATTTATCGATGAAGATGGATAAGATGTACCTCGATATCAACGAAAATGTCGTTAAAGCAGAGTTGATGGGAGGTATTCGTGGCAACTGCCCTGTATTTACACCTAACTATGTCGTAGGCTCGGAGTTCTCGGTAGATGGCATTATGCAGCAGGATATAATGCAGGCACTCAAAAACATCAAGAGTTGGGGTTTGGGACTCGATTTTGGTTTCGAGTTCCGTTTCCTCGATGACCACCTGAAAGTTTCGGTCGGCGTAAACGATTTGGGCTTTATCAAATGGTATGGCAATACCACAATCAATGCCGAGGGCAATGCGCACTTCACTTACGAGGGCTTCAACCTCTCGACCAACGAGGCAAAGATGGATGGCGGTTTCAGTGCTGTAATGGCTAAGCCGGAGGGTTCATATACCACTCGCCTCTCATGCTCGCTCAACGGAGGTGTAGAGTACAACATTCTTAATAACTGGATTGCATTCGGTTTGCTTTCGCACACAGAGTTCTGCCAGAATTTCACTCGTAGCGAACTCACTGCTTCGGTCAATTTCCGTATTATGCGTTGGCTCTCTACTTCGTTCAGCCACACTTTCCTCAATGGCAATCAGCCGGGAGTACTTGGTTGGGCGTTGAATATCCACCCTACCGGATTTAATCTCTTCCTCGGTGCCGACTTTATTGACACTCGCTTTGCGGTATATAACCAGAAGATTCCTGTTCCGAAGATGATGACCTCGGCAAATGTCTATGTTGGCGTAGGCTTCAACCTCGGCAAGGCAAAGTATATGCGCTCAATGCAAAAACCGGCAAAAAAGGATAAAAAGAATAAAAAGGCTTAATTCCGCATTTTGAATTTTGCGTTTTGCATTCCGCATTTTGCATTTTGAATTTTGCATTTTGAATTTTGCATTCTATTATGGACCAGCCGAAGATTGAACGAGTACTGCGTCTAATGAAAATGATGACGAGTGGCAACCGCTACACCGTAGAGGAGTTGGCGGAGCGACTCGATACATCGTATCGCTCGATATATCGCTATATCGACACCTTTAAGGAGGTCGGATTTGTGGTACATAAGGAGGAGGGCGGAGTCTATCGTTTGGGTAAGGAGAGCCCCTACTTCAAGGATATTTCGCAACTTATTCACTTTACGGATGAGGAGGCTCATATCGTCAATCAGCTTATCGGAGCGTTAGACGATACAAATATGCTCAAACAGAATCTGCGCCGCAAGCTCTCTTCCATCTACAACTGTACCTCGCTCGCCAACAGCATCATCAAGGGAAAGAATGCCGAGAATGTAAATCGCATTATAGAGGCTATCGAAGGAGGTCGTCAGGCTATACTGCACAACTACTCTTCTTCACATACAGGAAGCAAACGCAATCGCGTGGTCGAACCCATATCGTTCACCACCAACTATGTGCAAATTTGGTGTTACGACCTCTCTGATGGCAAAACAAAACTCTTTAATACCGCCCGCATAGAGACGGTGGAGGTACTTGACTCGGAGTGGCAACATAAGGCGGGACATCGTTGTGGATACATCGATATATTCCGCAATATGGGCTTCGAGCAGATGCGTGTGCAGTTGCGACTCGGAGTTATGGCGCACAACCTTCTTATCGAAGAGTATCCTCTCTCGGAACGCGACCTGACACAAATTGACGAAGGTCATTGGCTACTCGATACAGAGGTTTGCAACTATGCAGGAGTAGCTCGTTTTGTAATTGGACTTGCCGAGGATATAGATGTGGTGGAATCGCCCGAATTTGTCGCTTACCTCCGCAAAAAAAGCGAGGCTGTTATCAAGAAATTTTAGCCTCTTTATCAGTTATCGATTATCTTCATTTGACACCTCTTGCAGTCAAACGAGAGGCGATATCGCTTTGTGCCCCGCATAAGGTAGAGGTCGCCACGCAGGCGTGGCTTTTCGAGTAGGCAATCGCCAATCTCACGGCGTATGCAGTAGTCCGAAATTATCACCTGTTCGCCCGAAGTTGTTGCCCTGCAATCCAAACCCTCGGCAATCTCCGTTACGCCATGGTCGGTATAAAACTCTCTCGCAAGGCGATTTGTAACATTATCTTGCGGAGTTAGCGTGTTAGTTGGATATTTTATATATTGTTTTTCGATAAATGGCTCTTTTTCTCTTATCGAATAACGATATTCTCTCTCTTTTTCGAGCAATTTAAGAGCCTCTCGGCGCAAAGCACCCACTACCGACATCGGTGCAAAACGCAAATTCTCGATAGTAATATCACGCACCTCGAAAATCGTATCGCCCGAACGCAATAACTGCTTGCGCAAAGCCGCTTCGCCTTGCTCCTTGTTGCGAGCCTCTTCGGTGGCGCACTCAACAGATGCAACCACTACAACACCCTCCTCATCGGTGGCGGTGAGGGTTATTTTTTTCTCCTCGAATACCAAAGCGAGGTCGGCTGCGATTGTTCGCCTGATGCGACTGCGCTCTACGGCTTGCGAGAATAGGCGGTTGTAGTTACGAAACAACTCCACACCCACCGCCACGCCATCGTAGCGATTGAGTTGTACTCGCTCGCCCTCCACGCCCACAACATTTGTTCCGACCAACGAGCCATCGGCAATAAAGCATACGCCATCGCCCGTAGCGAGGTCGTGTTTGCGGTCGAGAACTATACCTCTGCGGTCGGCACGAACTACTTTGCCAATGCGCTCACCCACCGCCTTCGGAGTGTCGAACGATGCCACACCGCGACACTTGCCATCGAAGAAGTACTCAGTGGCACCTCGCGTAAAGGAGCGTGCGGCGTTTGGCTCGAACTCCACCGTGCTACGACCTACCGAACTGCGTACAACGCCTTCACGAGCCGCAATCTCGCGGTCGAGCAGTTGGCGATAGAGGGTTACGATATTGCGGATATAGGTGCGGTCTTTCAATCTGCCCTCGATTTTGAACGAGGTGATACCCTCGTCAATCATCTCACCCAAGCGAGCCGAGAGGTCGAGGTCGCGCACCGAAAGAAGGTGTCTGCTTTTAATAATCGTTTCGCCCTTGTCGTTGCACAAATCGTACTCCAAGCGGCACGGCTGGCTACACTCGCCACGGTTGCCACTGCGTTCCGAGGTTGAGCGCGAGAAGAAGCAGCGACCACTCTGCGAAACGCAAATTGCACCATGCACAAACGCCTCCAATTCGATGGTGGTTGCTTGGCGAATTTCGCGAATCTGCTTTTTCGATAGAGAACGCTCCAAAATAGCCCTTGAAAAGCCCACCTCCTCGAAAAATCGCACCTTTTCGGGTGTTACGCAGTTGGTTTGTGTCGAGGCGTGCAACTCTATCGGCAGCCCCATACGGCAGTATGCCATATCCTGCACGATAAGCGCATCAACGCCCGCATCAATCAGCGCAAGAGCCTGATGGCGAGCCTCCTCCAACTCGTTGTCGAAGAGCAAGGTATTGAGTGTTGCATAGACCTTTACGCCGTAGCGATGGGCATACTCAGCAACTCTCGCAATATCCTCTACGGAGTTGGTTGCCGAGTGGCGTGCACCGAACTTTCCTGCACCGATATACACGGCATCAGCACCGCAGTCGATAGCATCAACCGCCGTGTCGAAATCCTTTGCCGGAGCAAGAAGCTCAATTTTACGCATCAAAATACCTATTTAGTAGTCAATTCAACGATATAGTCTATACCCGAAGGAGTGGTGTCAAATTTAAGAGTAACACCATTGTTGCTTGTCGTAAAATCAACAGCCTTATTATTCTCGAAGGTGCGAGCCTTGACAACTTTACACGATAGAGGGAGATGCAACTCCTTTGCTTCGAGGTCGAAGATATGTACGAACAGACGATTTCCCTTACGGGTTGTTACTCCCCACTTCTGCGCAGGAATATCGCCTGCGGTAGTGCCATAGACGGTATCGCCATATTTGCGCAACCACTCGCCCATCTCCTTCAAACGCATGAGTGCTGTTGCAGGCAGCTCTCCATTCGGTTGAGGACCTATATTGAGAAGCAGATTTGCACCCTTGCCCGAAGTGCTGACAAGATAACGAATAAGTTTTTCAGTACTCTTGTAATTTTGGTCTTTAACCTTGTAGCCCCACATTCCGTTCATTGTCTGGCAAGTTTCAAGAGGCAGACGACTAACCTCCTGTCCTGCAAGTCCTGCGGTGTTCTCACCCGGCAGGTCGCGCTCGAAAATCTGGAAATCCTCTCCCTCAATGGCTGCGAGATGGTGATTATTGCCCACAAGACACTCCGGCTTCAACTTGTGGATAAGTCGGTATTGCTCTTCGAGCTGCCAATTGAAAGGTTTTGCATCTTTTGCGTGGTCCCACACTCCGTCAAACCACAACGCATCGACCTTGTAGCGTGTGAGCAACTCGGTGATTTGAGCATTCATAAAGTTGTAGTAGTTTGCCCAACCCCCTTCGTGATGCTCTCTGTCTTTTACCTTTACGGTGGAGTAGCCGGCAGGATAGTCGTCACGACTCCAATCGACATGCGAGTAGTAGAGATGGAATTTTATCCCTTGGCGCTGACATTCACGAGCCAACTCCTTGACAACATCGCGCTTGAAAGGTGTGGCATCGACAATGTTGTAGTCCGAGCAGTCGGTATCCCACATCGAAAAGCCCTCGTGGTGGCGAGAGGTGAAGCAGATATATTTTGCTCCGGCATCTTTGAAGGCCTTAACCCAAGCCTTGGCATCGAAGCGGTGGGGATAGAAGGCATCTGCCACCTTCTTGTACTCTTCGTGCGATAGTTTGCCCCTGCTCAAATACCACTCGCCTTGTGCGAACATGCTGTATAATCCCCAATGAAGGAAGATTCCGAATTTGCTATCCGAAAACTCTTGTCGAGCTTTGAGATTCTCCTTTGATGGGGTGTAACTACCCTGTGCAAATGATGTTGCAACAATAGCCAAAAGAAGTGCTGAAATGATAACTTTCTTCATATTTTTTATATTTTGTGTATCGCAAATTTAACAAACTTTATTTTTTAGTGCAAATTATTACTCTTTTTTTATAAATTTGCACGATGTAATCCCTTGAAATAGGAAATTAGGTTAAAAAATATATAGTATATGCTTACACTACAACAATTGCGTGGCGATAAGGAGTTGGCAATTAAGAAACTTGCCAAGAAGGGTGTTGATGCAGCACCCGTTATCGCAAAAATCGAGGAGTTGGACGATGCCCGCAAGGCATTGCAGGTTGAGTTGGATAACTGCCTTGCAGAGCAGAATAAGGCTGCCAAGGAGATTGGTATGCTTATGGGACAAGGCAAGCGCGAGGAGGCAGAGGAGCGCAAACAGCAGGTTGCCGCTTTGAAGGCAAAGTCTGCTGAACTCTCGGCAAAGCACGAGGAGACCTCGGCTGCATTGCAGGCGCAAATCGTATTGCTCCCTAACTTCCCTGCCGATATTGTTCCGGAGGGTATGACCGCAGAGGATAATCTCGTTGTAAAGATTGACGAGAACTACTCGGAGTTGCCTGAAAACCCACTTCCTCACTGGGAGTTGGCGAAGAAGTATGACATTATCGACTTCGACCTCGGTGTTAAATTGACCGGTGCAGGTTTCCCTGTATATAAGGGTAAGGGTGCAAGATTGCAGCGTGCGCTTATCAACTACTTCCTCGACTACAACACAGCAGCAGGATATCAGGAGGTTGAGCCACCGGTAATGGTAAACGAGGCTTCGGGCTTCGGTACAGGTCAGTTGCCAGACAAGGAGGGACAGATGTACCACGCTACGGCTGATAACTTCTACCTCGTACCTACTGCTGAGGTTCCCGTTACAAATATCTTCCGCGATGTGATTCTCGATGAGAAGGAGTTTCCGGTGAAGATGACAGCCTATACCCCTTGCTTCCGCCGTGAGGCAGGCTCGTATGGTAAAGATGTACGCGGTTTGAACCGTCTGCACCAATTCGACAAGGTGGAAATCGTGCAGTTGGCACTCCCTGAGAACTCGTACGAGGCTCTCGATAGTATGGTTGCCCATGTTGAGGGGTTGGTTAAGTCGCTCGGCTTACCATATCGTATCTTGCGCCTTTGCGGTGGCGATATGTCGTTCACTTCGGCTTTGACCTACGACTTCGAGGTCTATTCGGAGGCACAGAAGCGTTGGTTGGAGGTTTCGTCAGTGTCTAACTTCGAGTCGTTCCAAGCAAACCGCTTGAAGTTGCGCTACAAGGACTCGAACAAAAAGACCAAGTTGGCTCACACACTCAATGGCTCATCGTTGGCATTGCCTCGTATCGTAGCAGCATTGTTGGAGAACAACCAAACGCCAGAGGGTATCAAGGTGCCGGAGGTTTTGGTGCCTTATATGGGTGGAGTCACTATGATTGACTAAAATTCGTTCTGATTTTTCCAAAACAAGATGGGTATCGTTTTCGAGACCCATCTTGTTGCTTTTAGCCATTAACCATTGGTTAAATTGAGAATTAAGAATTATTTTTTAGGGGTGTTAGAATGGAATAGTGTAAAAAAGAGAGCGTAGTGCTGAAAACTTATTTTGGCAAACGAGGTTGTAGGAGACCTAAACGAGCAAAATTCAACTTTTAATTCTTAATTTTCAACTTTTAATCGCATTTGTGTTTTCTTGGCATATTTTTGGCTCTATATAGGAGGTTTTTAATTTATTACAATGAGAAAAATCATTATCCACTCCTCTTCCGCAGAGCTACGCGCATTGGTCAGAGGTATGCTCTCCGATATTGATGCGCTATTTGTGCCGACATCCTCGCGTAAGGAGCTGTTCCAAATCTGCAAATCTTCGCAATACGACCTCCTGCTCACCGATGATGTGCGGATGTTCATGAACGGCTCCGATGCCATTGCTCAAATCCGACAGGGCGGAGTCCTGCCTCAGATATTTGTCCTTGCACACGACCTCTCCGAGGATACAGTTACCGCACTGCTCGAAATAGGCGTTAATCAATTTATCACACTCCCCGTATCACCGGAACGACTATACAACAAAATCTCCACTCAATATCGAAATCTGGTATGACAACATATCTGAACGAAGAGATTGTTCTCGCTTTTGCGCTACCTATTTTGGCGGTCGTTACACAATCGGCAATCTCAGTACGCAAGCGTGTGGGCAAGTACGCGAAATCGCAATGCATAGCACGAATAGCACAAATGATAATGACCACAGAGGAGCCTACCGATGAGGAGATAAGGCAACTACGCCTACACTTCTCTCTCGGCACAATCCTCGATGCGGTGATATTTATCTCGGAGCATATCTACGGCAACGCCCTTAATCGCCTTTCGCTTGTGGTGGAGGTATGTGAAGTGGATTACTATCTGCTTCGCCGAATACGAAGGGAGAAGGTTCATCGCAAAGCCTTGTTGGCTAAACTTTCGCGCCTGACTCACGCCACAATAGTTGCCGAATATGCCGAGGTATATCTCGACAATGAGCATCGCTCTACGCGATTTTACGCCATTGCCGCTCTTGTTGCAGCCCGTCCCGACCGAGCCATTCGCTATATCACAAAATTCGATACTGCTCTCACTTGGTATGAGGCGGCACTGCTCACGCAACTCATGAGGCGGGCAGGAGCGCCAATAGCATATACCCCATTGCTGACATCACACAATCGTAATCTGCAACTCATAGGCATCTATCTTTGTGACCACTTCTCTATTGTCGATGCCGAATCTCATCTGCAACTCCTTGCCGAGTCAAACGACAGCGAGTTGTCGTATATGGCACTACTGACACTCTGCTCCATTCGCGGCGACATCGCCTCGCCTTACGCAAACTCTGCCCTGTTGCGACTTATGCCTTATCAGCGTATGACTTTTATTCGCCATGCGGTGCAAGCCTGCTATTCACTACGCTCATGTGCCAAACTTCTCTCTCGTCAAGAACGCGCCATATTTGCGCAGCAAATAGACTCCTATAAATGCCGTATTGTATGCAATTGATATCTACATTACTTCTTATCCTTTCAATAATTATACTCGGTGGAGCACTCCTCTTTGTAACTTTGTGGCATAACGCACATCGCAAAACCGCAATCGTGCAGATGTTACGCGAAGGCATTGGACATATCGGTATATCGGCGATTGTGGAGTACCCCGATACGCCATCGCCACTACTCGCGCTACTCGAAGAGGAGTATCCCCATAGCGAGGCGGTGATAATTACCGACCTGCAACACTATCTCTCGCCATTCGGTGAATTAATAGGTAAATTTCATCTCGTTCGGGTAAATCATTCACACTTGGGAGGGGTTCGGGCACTCTACCGTTCGCGTCACCGTGCATTTAGGCGTGTGGTGATGATAGATTTGCCAATCGAACATCGAGCGCGAGCCACCAATATAGCAAAGCGGGTTGCCTCGTACGACTATATCCTACGGCTCGAAGGCGAGAGCCTTGTGGCTCGCAATACTATAACCTATTGCGCCAACATAATTGCTTCGCACAACGCCACAGAGGATATCTCGTTAGAGAGTTTTGTCGGAGCAAAAGCAACTCTTGAAAAGTGCGACACCCCGCAACGCAAAGAGAGAATACGGCTCCGCTCCGGCAGAGTTTTGGCATGGAGAAAAGAGCGTTATCTACTATCGGGCATAGCACTATTTCTCCCCTCTGCAATGGTTGCTGTCGCATACTTTTCGGGGAATAAGGTGGTGTTGATGACAGCGTGGGTGACGGCTCTTGCCATCGGTGTTTTTCTGTATGTTTCGTATCGCGTAGTGGCAGAAAAAAGCCTTTTTGCAACACTCGACACAATACTGCACAATTTTTATCGCTTTTTAGTTGAACAAGTCAAAAATTTTCACTACCTTTACAAGGAGAGGAGATTCCAAATTAAGATACCCGACATCAAGGGTGTGAAGATTTTTGTCCACAGAGGAGATAAACACAAACAACTATGATAGCGAAGCAAATCAGAGAGTATCTTTTGCCGTGCGCCTTCAATGCAGCAGTGCGTGCCGGTGCCGAGATTATGAAGGTTTATAACGGAGCAGAAGGTTACGACATCAAGGTTAAGAGTGACAATACACCCTTGACCATTGCCGACCGCCTTGCACACAACAAAATTAAAGAGGTGTTGGGCGAAACCCGCATCCCTGTTCTATCGGAAGAGGGGCGCGAAATGCTCTACGAAGAGCGCAAAAATTGGGATATGTTTTGGCTTATAGACCCTCTTGACGGCACTATCGAATTTATCAAAGGTAACAACGAATTTACGGTGAATATCGCGCTGATGTCCAATAATGAGTGTGTCGGAGCTATTGTCTATGTGCCATATCTCGGCAAAGCATATTTTGCCGAGCAAGGCTGTGGAGCGATGTTGTTGGAGGGTATTTCTCCCGATGAGAATGCCTCCTTTACTAATAGTGACATACGCATGCAAGCGCGAACTTTGCCTCTTGCCTCCACAGCACACGACAACTTCCGCATTGCGGTATCGCGTTCGCATCAGACAGCCGAGACTGCTGAATATATCGAAAAGATGCGTAAAACTCACTCGGAGGTGGAGGTTCTCGAACAGGGCAGCTCCTACAAGTTCTGTCTTATGGCAGAGGGAGCTATCGACTACTACCCTCGTACCACCACAACCTACGAGTGGGATACTGCGGCAGCAGAGTTGATTTTGGTGGAGTCGGGAGGTTTAGTGCGTTCACTGCCCGACCACCGACCACTGCGCTATAATAAAGAGAATCTGCACAACCCATGGTTCGAGTGTTGCAGATTCAAGTAGCATAAATCTCCTATATTCTCAACTATTCGATTAATCCTTCGGGTAGGACAAATTTGATAACCTGCTTGTCGAAGTCTATCGCTGCGATAAACTCCTCAACGGCAGGAATAAGGTGGCGTTTGCCTTTGAGTTCAATCTCGAAGAGTGGGTTGAACTCGTTGTCGTAGAAATCGACAATCTCGCCTTTGGCACGACCTATCCGCACCTCAAAGCCGATTAAATCGTCAAAATAGAACTCATCACTGTCGCTCTCCTCCACTTCGAGCATCAGTTCGTGGTCGAGAATCATCTCGGCACGCTTCTCGTTGTCGATATCGGCAAAGGAAACGACAGCACTGCGCTGACCACGGCGAGCGAATGAGTCACAAAAAAGAGGAACTACCAACTCCTCCACTTTCGTGAAGAAGGGTTGTTCCTCCCAATTGAAGTTGTCGGGCAGGGTGTCGTAGAGGTTTATTACCACCTCTCCCTTTACTCCGAAGAGTTTGGTTATGCGCCCTACCGTCAACATCTCTTGACCTACTCCTCAGCAGGTGTCTCGGTTGCCTCCTCAGCAGGAGCCTCCTCAGTTGCCTCAGCAGCTGCGGCAGCAGCCTCAGCCTCAGCAGCAGCCTTGCGCTCTGCAATAGCAGCAGCACGAGCCTCCTTAACAGCAGCCTCAGCGGTAAGGCGAGCCTTCTTGTCAGCCGAAGCCTCAGCAGCCAACTTGTTTACCTTAGCGGTAACCTTGCCCTCCTTCTCACCAAGCCACTTGTTGAACTTAGCCTCAGCATCGCTCTCAGAGAAAGCGCCCTTAGCTACGCCACCGAGCAGGTGTTTCTTGTACAACACGCCCTTGTACGAGAGAATCGCACGAGCAGTGTCGGTAGGTTGTGCGCCCTTCATTAACCAACCCAAAGCTTGCTCGAAGTTAAGGTCGATCGTAGCAGGATTCGTGTTTGGGTTGTAAGTACCCAACTTCTCGATAAATTTACCATCACGTGGCGCTCTGCTATCTGCAACAACAATGTGATAGAAAGCATAACCCTTCTTACCATGTCGTGCCAAACGAATTTTAACAGCCATAATGCTATAAAATTTTAATTGTTAATAAATGGTTTTCACTAACCCACAATAGGTTAATCGGGGGCAAAGGTAATAAAAAATTGAGAATTAAGAATTAAGAATTAAGAATTTTTCATTTTTTTGCAAAAAAGGCGGTATATTTGCGGTACGAAAAGAGTTTATTCTATGGCTTGGAGTGAGATTTTACCACTTTTGTTGATACCATTTGCCGGCACAACAATTGGCTCGGCTGCGGTGCTGTTCCTCGGCGATAAGTTTGCCGAGCGCATACGCAACATACTCCTCGGCTTCGCTTCGGGCGTAATGGTGGCAGCATCTGTCTGGTCGTTGCTTATCCCCGCCATGGAGGAGTCTGCATCAATGGGAAATCTTGCATGGGTGCCTGCTGTGGTCGGTTTTATGGGCGGAGTGCTGTTTATGCTCTTGCTCGACACATTTACACCGCACCTCCACCCCGATAGCAACAAACCCGAAGGTCCTGACTCGAAGTTGGGGCGTTCCTCGATGTTGGTGTTGGCGGTAACGCTCCACAATATCCCCGAAGGTATGGCGGTAGGTGTGGTTGCCGCAGGTGTGATGACGGGCGAGGTGGGTATGACCTTTGCCGGAGCGTTGGCTCTCGCCATAGGACTTGCCTTGCAGAATATCCCCGAAGGGGCAATTATATCGTTACCACTGCGTTCGGCAGGCAATTCGCGTGGTCGCTCGTTCCTCTATGGCGCACTCTCGGGTATAGTTGAGCCTGTCGCTGCGATAGTTACAATTCTCTTTATCGAGCATCTGTCGGGCATATTTCCATATATGCTCGCCTTCGCCGCAGGAGCGATGATATATGTTGTAGTTGAGGAACTTATCCCCGAATCCCACAACGGTCGTCACTCCAATATTCCGACCATAGCTTTTGCCGTAGGCTTTGCGCTGATGATGATGCTTGATGTGGCGTTGGGATAGGTAACAAATATCTCTTCTCTTGCTTTTACGCTATTTATCGGATGTTATGCACAGCATCCAACGACACCTTATGTACACGGAGGTCGTGCTCGTAAAGCCCCTTTGGATATGATGTTTCGCCACGAATAATGCGTGCAAGCTCTTTGAGTTGTCCTTCATAGCGGTCTATAAGCGCAGGATAGACAAAACTGTTAAGCCCTTTCTTGTAGCCCGCCGCTTTTGCCGCCTCATTCACATTTTTGAGATATACGCGCACCTCCATAGTTTTCAGCTCTCTTACACCGGTTTTGCGATTAACTTTGGAGTAGGCCTCGATTGGTGCCATCTCAATCGTGCCTCGGCTACCGTCTATTCGTATGTGGCGACGCCAAATGGTACCCTCCGAACAAGCGCGCATCACAACATTTGCTCTCGGGTACTCCATAACGGTTAAGGTGTGAGTTTTTGCCCACTCCTCATCCCCCGGTGCCGGCTTGGTAACGGACCAAGTTCGTTTAGGAAGGGCATCATCGAAGATAGGCATCACCCAATCGATAAGATGACAAGTGAGGTCGTACGCTATGCCACCGGGAAAATGCGATACATATTTTGGATAGTTCGATTTGCCATAGCTATGGTCCATATCCGCCTCTACGGAGTAAACCTCTCCGATAATGCCGCTCTTGGCAATCTCCACCATCTTGATAAGTGCATCGTTGGTTCGGAACATATATCCAATCTGAATAGGGATATTGTTTTCGCTGCAAATCTTGCTAATGCGGGCAAAACCCTTCGCCGATGTTCCGAGCGGCTTATCCATATGCATCGCAATGCCGTGCTTTGCAACCTGCGTGGCAACTCCCACCAAGTCGTCGTTAGCGGTTTCCACCACGATAAGGTCGGGCTTTATCTCGTTGAATACCTGCTCCGGAGTAAAGATAGGGTAACCTGCATACTTCTCCTTCTTTGGCTCACTCATTCTCACCGCTTTCGAATCGGTATCATCTACCCAGCCAAGCAACTCGAAATCATCGTTCAAGTTCTTCACAGCGTTCCATTTTCCTCTGGAATGGGCATGACATATTCCCCAATGAACAACACGGATTTTACGGTTGCCCACTGGCTTCCATTTGCCATCGTTCGATTGTGCTGAGAGCCCTGCTGTAAGAAGTAGGGAGAGTGAGAGAAGGATAATTTTTTTCATTTTACGATAAAAGTTTGTCGGTTTCCTACAAAGATAGAGCAAATCATCTATTATTCAAAATTCGGCATAGGTAATAGTTTGTGAATGTTGTGTTGTATAGGTATAAATACCTAATTTCTCTCATATAGTGTCCAATTTTTGCCATAATAGGACTTTTTGCATATATTTGTCGTAATAAATAAGGCTTTGTGCCCGAAATTTTTGTTTATGGCAATAGTAAACTATCTGTGGCTGACCATAATGTTTTGCACCATTCCGGCGGGGGTGCTATGGTTGTGCCGAAAGTACTCTTGGTTGGACAAAATCGGTCCCGTAATGATTCTCTACGCCATTGGACTCGTTATCGCAAATATCCCGATGCCGGCAGAGATTGCAAAATTGCAAGGCATTATCCCGACAATTATGATTCCGCTGGCTATCCCGATGATGCTCTTCGGTTGTACATTCAAAACCAGCGAAGTATCGCTACAACTTCGAGTTGTAACGAGTGGTGTGATTTCGGTCTGCGTAGCGGTTGTCTGCGGATATCTGCTCTTCGGTCAGGGTATTCCGCAAGGCGAGGAGATTGGCGGTATGTTGGCGGGAAAATGTACGGGTGGAACGCTCAATGCTGCGGCAATCAAGGAGGGCTTGCGCATTAGCGACAGCACCTACATACTATTGACCACCTACGATATCATCATCTGCTTCTTCTACTTCGTATTCCTCTTGGGAGGGGGTATTCGTCTGTTCCGTTGGCTCTATGGCGAGAAGGCGAAGCGCACCATTTCGGCAGAAGATGCCGAGGCTATCAAGCAGGAGATGGCGGCAGTAAAGGCAAACCCGTACAAGGGCTTATGGTCAAAGGCGGGCTTTGCGCAGATGGGCAAGGTGCTGGGATTGACACTTGTGGTAGTAGTTATTGCCGTAGCGTTGGCATACCTTATCGGTTGGATTTTCGGTGCTGACTTGGCAAACTTTATGAATGAGAAGAAGGGCGGTTGGTTTATGGCTCCATTTATCCTGATGCTAACCACACTCGGCATTGCACTCTCGTTCTGGAAGCCTGTCAAGAAGCTCGACAAGAGTTACGACCTTGGAATGTACCTTATATATATATTCTCGCTGGCGATTGCTTCGATGGCAGACCTGTCGAACTTGAAGATTATGGAGAATCTGAATATGATTGCATTCCTCACCTTTGCAATCTTCGTATCGCTATTTATTCACGCCATTATCTGCCGTTTGTTCCGTGTAGATGCCGATTCGATGGTCATCTCCTCGGTGGCATTTATCAACTCGCCACCATTCGTGCCGATGATATCGAATGCAATGAAAAACCGTGCTGCACTCGTTACGGGTATCAGCGCAGGATTGATTGGATATGCTGTCGGAAACTACCTCGGAATCTTGATGGCACAACTGCTTAAACTTATTTGATTTTAGTTATGAAGAGATTTTTTGCTTTGGCACTCACTGCCATAATGTTTGTTTCGTTCACCGCCTCTGCCGAGCCTAAAAAAGATAAGGCTGAAAAGAAGTCGGAGGTTACGACAGCCGATGGAAAGAAACAGACCGTAAAGAAGGGTTGGAACTTTGCTCCGTTCCCATCAATTGGTTACAATAGCGACACAGGCTTCCAGATTGGAGCATTGTGCGAGATTTTCGACTATGGCGATGGCTCGACCTATCCGGCATACAAGCACAAGTTCAATGTCGATTTGTCGTGGACTACCAAAGACCAAGTAAAACTCCACTTCTTCTACGACTCGAAGTACCTTATCCCGAAGGTGCGACTTACATTTGCTGCAACCTATATCCTTGCGCAGATGTATCCGTTTATGGGCTTCAATGGTGCGGCTGCACCATACTTCACCGATCTTGCAAGTGGCAAGAAGCAGATGAATCGTGTGGCGATGTACAATGTACGCCGTAATTCGATGCGTATAATGGCAGACTTTCAGGGCGACATTCTCCCAAAATTCCGTTGGGCTGCGGGCATTTCGTATTGGTGGTACGATATCGAAAATGTGTCCGTGAAGAAGAAGGGCAAGCCTGCATACGATGTTGTTGCTAACGAATACCTGCAAAATCAAGGTATCGACTACGCCTCATTATGGCAGTTGTATCAGGGCGTAGGTCTTATTCGCCCGAATGAGGCAGCCGGTGGTCATCACCTCGAATTGAAGGCGGGATTGGTCTACGATAGCCGTGAACACGAGGCAGACCCTACACGAGGTATTTGGGCAGAGGTCTATGCATACGGTTCGCCCGATATTCTGAATGGTCGTGGCAAAGATGGCTACCACTACTTGAAGTTGGCCGCCCACTTCCGCCACTATGTACCTGTTTGGCAGGATAAGATTACCTTTGCCTACCACTTGGCATATCAGGGTAAGTTGGCAGGAAATGCACCATACTATACCTTGCAAAATATCAACACACTCTACCTCCGTCAGATTATCTCTGATGGTTTGGGAAGTATCAACACCGTGCGTGGTGTGCCATACAACAGTGTGATTGGCGATGGCTATGCGTGGGCAAACTTCGAAATGCGATTTAAGATTGTATCGTTCCGCTTCATAAAGCAAAATTTCTACCTCGCAACAAACCCATTCTTCGATATGGGCGCATGCGTGCAGCAGTATCGTCTTGACGAGATGAAGGCTCTGCGCACGGCGCACGATGCAGGCGATACAACTCTCTCCGATGCCGAGATGAACCTCATCTACACAGGAGAGAAGCGCAAGTTGCACATGAGTGCAGGTGTGGGCTTGAAGTTGGCGATGAACCGCAACTTTATCCTCTCGGCAGAGGTTGCAGTGCCACTTAACACCAAGGTTTACACCAACACCAATCTGAATGTTCCCGTTTCAGAGTTAAAGATGAAGAACTCGTATAAGCCGGGAGTAAATATCGGTTTGAATTACATATTCTAAGATATAGATATCACAAAAAAAAGAGCCTGTCTAACTTTTTGATTTGTTAGGCAGGCTCTGATTGGAACTCATAGGGGGCATATTGAAGCCGTTGATTATTGACTTTTAGGGGGGCGTTTAGTGGGATTATGGGTATTCGCGAAATCATTATATTTTCCACTCTCCCCAATATCCCATTCCGAAAAATCGCACCGATTTCCGAGCAGAAAGGTAGAAAAATGTAATAATTTTTTACTTTTAATTTTTAATTCTCAAATTTTTCCCTACCTTTGCACCGCATTAAGTACTTAATTATAAAAAACACAAAAAGATGAAAAAGGGAATTCATCCGGAAAACTATCGTTTAGTGGCATTCAAGGATATGTCGAATGACCACGTGTTTTTGTGCAGGTCCGCCGTTTCGACAAAGGAGACCATCGAGGTGAACGGCGAAACCTATCCCGTGTATAAGATGGAAATCTCCAACACATCGCACCCGTTCTATACAGGTAAGATGAAGTTGGTGGACACTGCCGGTCGTGTGGATAAGTTTATGAGCCGTTACGCAAAGCGCTACGATAAGAAGAAGTAATCACTACTCTTCACGGAAAAATATAGACACTCGATTGAG
>JAZQHQ010000037.1:0-17180 GCA_045540675.1 Alistipes sp.
CCCTCTGCAACGAGAGTAGTTCGCCATACTCGGAGTGTAACCTTGCCACCAACTCTTTAACTCTCTTTTCGCGTTGTTGCGCCTCGCAGAGAGTCTTATAATCATTTGGAGTAAGTCGCTCCGAGAAGTAGTCATTCTTTACCAAATCACGCTTCATACGAGCCTTATCGGGAATATACGCTCCATTGTCCTCAACCACAACAGTCTGCTCCTTTTTTGTGTTCGCAGCCTGATGTTTCGCCTTCTCGTATGCCGTCAGACTCTTTTTAACATCGCTCTGCGAGATTTGCGAAAGCAATCTGTCATACTCCGCCTGCATGCGTACAACCTCCTTCTCCAACGACAAAATCATCGGTGCAAGTCGCTCTCGCATGGATTCGTTCTTGGCGTAGTTGGCACGATGTTCCGCCAACACCTCTGCAACCGAGTCGCGCACAAAACCTGCTCGTTCCAGCTCTTTTGCAGTTTGCGCTTGCGACACTGCCACGCTCGCCAATGCGATAATGGATATAATCGTTCGTTTCATCGCCACATTCTGATAAATAGGAATTGTATAAATCCGAATATTTCAAGACGCCCCATAAGCATCAATATCGAGCCTTGAATTTTCAGCAATGACGGCATCATAGCGTAGTTGTCGTACGAGCCAACCTCGCCAAATCCGGGACCTACATTGCCAATAAACGCCACCGAAGATGAAAATGCCGTAAGCAAATCCAATCCAAAGAGCGTACTTGTAAGTGTCGCCACCAAAATCAGCACGAAATATGTTGTGATAAAGAGTGTTACAGCATTTACCTGTCGCTCCTCCTGCACAATGCCGTCAAGGCGAATACGGATAATGGCGTTAGGGTGCTGCTGTCCTCGCAGACGAGCCTTCAACACCTTGCCATAGAGCAGAACTCTATCGACCTTAACTCCTCCCGAAGTCGAGCCTGCGCAACCGCAAATAATCGAGAGAATTATCAATATAACCACTGCAAACGGAGTCCAAAGGTTGGTATTTGCCGTTGCGAAACCGGTTGTCGAGATGAGCGATACCACCTGAAATACCGACTGTCGCAGTGAGGTCAATATGTTCGGATATATACCCGCAAAATATAGACTTGCTCCGATGCAAAGCGTTGCTGCCACGATAATTCCGACATAGACGCGCACCACCTCCGAACGGAAGATGTTGTTCGCCTTGCGTGTGAAGGTCGAGAATATAAGTCCGAAGTGCAGACTCGAAAGGAACATCGCCACAATCAATATCCACTCAATCAGCGGACTATCATAGAAACCGACACTTGCATTTTTCGTTGAAAATCCTCCCGTAGCACACGCCGACATAGCGTGATTGAGCGCATCAAACCATCGCATACCCGAAACCTTCAATAGTAGGGTAGTTACGAGTGTCAGACCGATATATACGGCAAGCAGAATACGCACAACCATCTGCGTACGATAGCGATAGTTGTCTTTCGCAAGCGAAGAGAGTTCTATGCCCGACAACGCCATCTTATTCGTTCCGAGCGATGGCAGAATCAACAGGGCAAACATCACCACTCCTGCACCGCCAATCCAACATGTCGCCGAGCGCCAAAAGAGCAGACCTTGCGGCAGAGCCTCTATATTGGTCAAAATCGATGCTCCCGTAGTCGTAAAACCCGAAACGCTTTCAAACCAAGCATTTACCAGCGAGAACTCGCCACCCCAAATCAGATATGGGAACATTCCCACCACGCACGACAACACCCACGAGCCTACGACAATTATAAAGCCCTCTTTGTTGGTTATATTATCCGCCTTCGGCACAAATATCATCGGAAATATGCCGAGCAACAGCGTCAGCAGAGCCGACAGCAACAGCGGATAGAAGCCCGTATCGTTCGACACGAGCGAGATACCTGCCGACACCGCCATAAAGGCCGAGAGGCAGAGCATCACCGCACCTACATATCTCAAAATTACACTAAATCGCATCTTCGCCCTGCTTTTTGTTCGACTTCGAGATATTTATCAAATTCTCAATATTATCACTCAACTCCTTAATCTCATCGACCATCTCCGCCTTTGGCTTATATGGCAGTTTGAATGAGAGATACTCCGCTAACGAGCGATTGATATTTTTTATCGGTTTCACACCATAGATATAGACAAAGTAGTAGAACATCAACACGATGGCAATCATCACCAAAAGCGAAATCAGCACCGGAGCGACCGAGCGATAGGCATTTTTCGAGAGTTGCGCTGCACGAGGAGCCAACTCGCCATGCGATAGGGTAATGTATCGCTCAACCTGCTCGGTAAAACGGTTATATGCAGGTTCATATACCTCCACATACCACTTGCGACCATCTACCTTGTGTATTTCGACAGTCAGCGAATCTATCACCACGCTCTCTGTCGAGCGGAAATTGTCGGTCAATTGTCGCAATTCTGCGCTATATAATGAGAGCGTGTCGAGGCTTCCCTGTACCGCAGCAGGAGCTTTATCACGCACCAAGGCGATATGCGAGTCAAGCTCTGCCAACGCCTTGTGGCACGACTCTTTCGCCCTCTCGTTATCGAAAATCGCCACATCAATCATAGCGCGACTATGGTCGTGCGCCGAACGCAACAAATCCTTTGCCACAGCCATATCACGGCTACTTGCCGAGAGTATCGCATCGGTATCGTAACTCAAATTACTCAACTCGAAGAGCGAAATAACACCCGACACCGACAACAGTGCAACGATACTCAAAAACGCAATCGTAGTTCTCTTTCCTATACCTTTCATATCTCAATAAAAAAGTTACTATCTCTGTTTAATTCCACAAAGATAGTAATTTTCCGAATAAAAACTATGTTTTTAAGAGTTTTTTTTGAGGAGTATCAGCCGTTGGCCATTAGCTATTGGCTTTTTTTAGTTAAAAAATAAGAGTGATAAAAAATCAAAAAATACCTTAAATTGTCAATCGCCAATTGTCAATTACCAATTTGATTACTATCTTTGCACTTGATATGATAAGAGTCAATTTCCATACACTCGGTTGCAAGTTGAATTTTTCGGAAAGTTCGACTTTGGCACGCCAATTTGAGGCGGGCGGATTTGTCCGTGTCGGCACAAATGAAGATGCCGATATTTCGATTATAAACTCCTGCTCCGTAACGGCGCAGGCAGATAAAAAATGTCGCAATTTAATCAGAAAAATTCATCGCCGAAACCCCGATACAATTATTGCGGTTACGGGTTGTTATGCGCAGTTGAAACCATACGAAATCGCCGAGATTGAAGGTGTTGATATCGTATTGAGCAACAACGACAAAGGCGAAACATATAAACAAGTACTTCAACTGACCGAACGAGGTAAAACAAAGGTCTTTTCGTGCGAAACAGACGAGATAACTTCGTTCTTCTCCGCCTTTTCGAGTGGCGACCGCACACGCGCCTTTTTGAAGGTGCAAGATGGTTGCGACTACTGCTGTGCCTACTGCACCATTCACAACGCTCGCGGAGCAAGTCGAAATACTCCTATTGCCGAGGCGGTAAAGCAGGCTGAGGAGATTGCGCGAGGTGGTCAAAAAGAGATTGTTATTACAGGCGTAAATACGGGCGATTTCGGTCGCACTACGGGCGAGAGTTTTCTCGATTTATTGAGGACTTTGAACGATGTTGAAGGCATCGAGAGATATCGAATTTCCTCGATAGAACCCAATCTCCTAACTGACGAGATAATAGCATTTTGCGCCTCGTCACCTAAATTTCAACATCACTTCCATATTCCTATTCAGTGTGGCTCGAACAAGGTGCTTGGTTTGATGCGCCGCCGCTATACGGTTGAGAAGTTCGAGGAGCGCATAAATGCCGTGCGTCAGGCGATGCCCGATGCCTTTATCGGTATAGATGTTATTACCGGTTTTCCGGGCGAGGGCGAAAAGGAGTTTGAGGAGTGCTACAACTTTTTATCAAAGATAAACCCTTCGTTCCTGCATATCTTCCCATTCTCCGAACGAGAAAATACCCCTGCGGTCAATTTCCCCGACAAGGTATCGCCCGAAGTTTCGATGGCGCGTGCGAAGCGTTTGGAGGAGTTGAGCAGTCGCTGCCACTACGACTTTGCAAAGCGATATTTGGGCACTACGGCAGAGGTGCTTTTCGAGAGTACTATGCGTGGCGGAATAATGACGGGATTTACAAGTAACTATCTGAAAGTCAAAGTGCCGTACAACAAAAAGTATATCAACCAAATCGTAAAAGTCCGACTCTTGGATATCGAGTCGAATGCCGATATTTTGGGCGAAATAGTTTAACCTTCATCTGAATTAAGAATTAAGAAAATGAGCCTGCCTAACTTTGCTTGCTAGACAGGCTCTGCCACATATTCTGTGACCGGCAGCGAAGGCCTGTTTTTTTTTAATTGGCGAGTACAAAAACAGAAAGCGTGGGGCCGAAAACTTATTTTAACGATGAGGTTCTAGCAAACCCTGCAAATAAAACAAGCAACAACTCCACGCCATACCCAATGGTATGACGCAGCAAGATGTCTGCCTATTCTCTTTGCTTCGAAACTTGCTAGATTTCATCGTGAGAACAAACTTACACTTTCTGCGTAATTATGTCTGCAACCCATCGGATCGCTCTGCAAATATAGCAACTTATTTCCGAAAGTAACAAAAAAGTACCTTTAATTTTTAATTATCAATTGTCAATTGTCAATTATATTCGTATTTTTGCGCATACATTTAAGAAAAACAATGGATTTCATAACGGACATACTCCAATACAGTTACCTATCAAACGCTCTTATCGCCTGCGTACTGTCGAGCATAACATGCGGAATTATAGGCACATATATCGTGGCGCGCAGAATGGTTTTTCTCTGCGGTGGCATCACTCACGCCTCGTTTGGCGGTTTGGGCATTGCGTTCTACTTTGGCGCAAATCCCATTTTCGGAGCAACAATTTTTGCCGTTCTCTCGGCTCTCGGCATCGAGTGGAGCAACTCTCGCTCGAAAATTCGCCCCGACTCGGCAATAGGTATGGTGTGGGGTATAGGTATGGCTATCGGTGCATTTTTTATCGCTCTGCGCCCCGGCTACACCTCGGGCGATATGGCAAATTTCCTCTTCGGAAGCATTATAACCGTAACCGAGGGCGATATTATCGCTTTGGCGATACTCTCGGTGTTGCTTATCGTAGGAGCGATTTTGTGGCACCGCCCGATAATGTTTGCAGCCTTCGACCGCAACTTTGCCGAGGCTTCGGGAGTGCCCGTGAAATTTATCCACTACACAATGGCTGTCGTAACCGCCATAACAATCGTACTTTCGATACGCACAATGGGTATTGTACTGCTGATTTCGCTCTTGACGATGCCCGTAGTTACGGCAAATATCATCTCCAAAGATTACAAAAAAATCATACCGATTGCGGTGGCAGTGGCTGTAATTGGCGGAGTTACGGGCATTGCGCTGAGTTACCACGCCGAAGTGCCTTCGGGTCCTGCAATAATTTTCATGCTCACGATGTTGTTTTTAACAATAAAATTGTTATCTTTGTGGGGTAAACAACTGAAACGAACAAAAGCGAGGGCTGCAAAAGCCTAAAAAATAATGAAGAAGATTCATCAATTAGTGTTAAAAGCATATCTCGGTCCACTTATACTGACCCTATTCATCATCATTTTTATCCTGATGATGAACTTTGTTTGGCGATATATTGATGAACTTGTAGGCAAGGGTTTAGAGCCTGCTGTTATCCTCGAACTTATCATGTATGCCACAATCAATATGATTCCAATGGGTTTGCCGTTGGCGATTTTGTTGGCTACTATTATGACGATGGGTAACCTCGGCGA
Organism: Alistipes sp.; assembly: GCA_045540675.1. Classification (GTDB taxonomy): domain Bacteria; phylum Bacteroidota; class Bacteroidia; order Bacteroidales; family Rikenellaceae; genus Alistipes. Next base: position 5,826 of record JAZQHQ010000037.1, read on the forward strand.
GAACTTCGAATTGCTGGCGATGAAATCGGCAGGAATGTCGCTGATGCAGATAATGAAACCTCTGTTTTGGGTTATCGGCATCATCTCGTTCTGCTCGTTCTTCATCGTAAATGACCTCGTGCCGTGGGCGAACAAGAAGATGTTTGCCACGCTCTACGACATTAAGCAACAGAATGAGGCTCTCGAATTTCAAGATGGATTGTTCTTCAACGGCATTGACGATATGAGCATCAGAGTGGAGAAGCAGGACCCTAAAACAAAGCTTCTTACGGGGGTACTCATCTATGACAATCGCTCTCGCAATGGCGATATGACCACGACAATCGCCGACTCCGGTTACATCCGCTTGTCTGATGACAAGAAGTATCTGTTGGTCACTCTTTTCAATGGCGAAACCTACGAGCAGACTCGCAACTATCAGTGGTATACAAAGAGTTCATTGCGTCATCACAAATTCGAGCGTCAAGATGGCAAAATTCCGATGTCGGGATTTGATTTTCAACGCAGTGACGAGGATATGTTCGGCAACAATAGCCAGACTATGGATATCAACGATTTGCAGCACAATATCGACTCGCTCAATATGCTCGTAAACAATATCACAACTACGGCATATGGTCCATTGTTGCGCGAGAACATCTTTGCTCGCGACCCCGATGGAGTGATGCCGAACGACACCACCTTTATAGACCGTTCGGAAAAAACTCATTGTGCATACTTGATAGACTCTCTCGGTAAACTCGATACTCGCTCAAAAAATAGGGTATATGAGGAGGCTTTGCGCTCGGCTCGAAACTCGCGAAATATGTTCTCATTTGACGAAAGCACCTCGAAGGAGGCTCTCAATCAACTATATCGCAGTAAAAACGAGTGGCATCGAAAACTAACACTGCCTATCACTATTCTTATATTCTTCCTTATCGGTGCACCGCTCGGAGCAATTATCCGCAAGGGAGGTTTGGGTATGCCGATAGTTATCTCGGTGATATTCTTCGTCATCTATTACATCATATCCATCTCGGGCGAGAAGTATGCCAAAGAGGGTACTTGGAGTTCGCTGCTCGGAATGTGGATTTCGGCTATTATCCTCACTCCATTGGCTATATATCTGTCGCACAAAGCGAATAATGACTCGGCACTACTCGATATCGATTGGTATATTGGTCGCTACAAGCACTATCGCGATAAGCTAATTGCAAAGATGCCCGAAAAGTGGCAGATTCGTATTGCTGAACAGGAGGCAAAGAGAGCCGAGAAGCGCTCAGTAAATAACCTTAAAAAGGCTGCAAAAAAACGGAAAACGGAAAACTCTTAATTAGTGAATTGTGAGTAATTGAAAAAATAATTCTTAATTTTCAATTCTTAATTTTAGAAGTCGTGAACGCAAAAGATATTCGCATAGTATTTATGGGCACGCCCGAGTTTGCAGTACCTTCATTGAAGGCATTGGTCGAGGGTGGTTACAATGTTGTGGGTGTGGTGACGATGCCCGACAAACCGGCAGGGCGTGGTATGCGTTTGCAGGAGAGTGATGTGAAGCGCGCCGCAAAGGAGTTGGGAATTCAGACAATCTTGCAACCCGAGAAGTTGCGTGACGAGGCATTTTTGGAGGCTCTGCAAGCCTTACAGCCCGATTTGGGTATCGTTATTGCGTTTAGAATGTTACCCGAGGTCGTTTGGGCAATGCCGCGCTTCGGCACATTCAATCTTCACGCTTCGCTCCTGCCCGAATATCGCGGTGCAGCACCTATAAATTGGGCGATTATCAATGGAGATAAGGAGAGTGGCAACACTACTTTCCTCCTCAACCACGAGATAGACAAAGGCGCCATAATCGGTCAGCAGCGCACCTCGATTGGCGATGAGGAGTGTGTCGGCGAGTTGTACGACCGCTTGATGACTATAGGAGCAGAACTCGTTGTGGAGAGCGTAGAGAAGATCGCTTCGGGCAATATCGAGCCGATAGAGCAACCGCAGGAGGATACAAATCTTCGCCCTGCACCAAAGATTTTCAAGGATATGTGCGAGGTCGATTGGCGTGCAAACGGCACACAGATTGTTAATTTCGTGCGAGGTTTGTCGCCATATCCCGCTGCGTGGAGCATTTTGCAACGCGGAGAGGAGGAACTGTCGATAAAGATTTTCAAGGCACATTTTGAAGAAAAGGAACACTCGGCAGAGGTTGGCACAATCTTTACCGACAACAAAACCTATATTAAGGTAGCATGTACCGATGGGGTAGTTGCCATCGAGGAGTTGCAGGTGGCAGGCAAAAAGCGTATGGCAGTACGCGACCTGCTTCTCGGAATGCACTTTGAAGAAGATGATAAGTTCAAAACAAAATAATTTTTACTACTATGAAAAAGCACAATTTTAGCGCAGGACCTTCTGTATTACCAGAGGTTGCCCTCGAAAATGCAGCAAAGGCAATTTTCGACTTTAACGGAACAGGTATTTCGGTACTTTCATATTCGCACCGTAGCAAGGAGTTCGAGGCGGTATTGGCAGAGACAAAGGCTCTCTTCCGCGAGTTGCTCAATATTCCTGACAACTATCAAATCTACTTTGTAGGAGGTGGCGCAAGCACACAGTTCTTCCATATTCCTGCAAACTTTCTCGGAAAGAAGGCGGGTTATGTGAATACAGGTGTTTGGACAAAGAAGGCTATCAAAGAGGCTAAATACTATGGAGAGGTAGAGGTTGTTGCTTCGAGCGAGGATAAGAATTTCTCCTATATTCCGAAGGGATTTGAGATTCCGAGCGACTTGGACTACCTCTATATCTGCTCGAATAACACCATCTACGGCACTGAATACAAGGTCGATATGGATTGCCCTGTACCTCTGTTTGCCGATATGTCATCTGATATTTTGAGCCGTCCTGTCGATGTTTCAAAGTACGCCCTCATCTATGGCGGTGCGCAGAAAAATCTCGCACCTGCGGGTGTAACATTCGTGATTATTCGTGACGATATGCTCGAAAAAGTTGTGCGCCCATTGCCTACAATGATGAATGTAAAAACACATGTGGAGAACGATTCGATGTTCAATACTCCGCCGGTATTCCCAATTTTCGTATTGAACGAAACTTTGAAGTGGTTGAAGTCTATCGGTGGCGTGGAGGAGATGTATCGCCGCAATGTCGAGAAGGCAGAGTTGCTCTACAACGAGATTGAGCGCAACTCGTTGTTCCGTCCAACCGTAGCGAAGGAGGACCGTTCGTTGATGAATATCTGCTTCGTAATGACCGAGGGTAACGAGGATTTGGCACCTGAGTTCTTGGAGTTTGCCAAGGAGCGCGGTATGGTCGGCATTAAGGGACACCGCTTGGTGGGTGGTTTCCGTGCTTCGTGCTACAATGCATGTCCGAAGGAGTCGGTAGAGGCTCTCGTGGCTTGCATGCAGGAGTTTGAGCAGTTAAAGACAAAGTAAGCGTATGCCGACTATCGTTCCATACACCTACGAGAAAAAGGAGGAGAAAGTAGTATATTTCACATCATTATTAAAGGGTATGAAAGTTCTTATTGCAACCGAAAAACCATTTGCCAAGGAGGCTGTAAATGGTATCAAAGAGATTTTGCAGGCGGCAGAGTACGAGGTCGTGCTGCTCGAAAAATATACAGATAAGGGCGACTTGCTCGCTGCTGTTGCCGATGTCGATGCACTTATCGTGCGTAGCGACAAGGTTACAAAGGAGGTCATGGAGGCTGCTAAAAGCCTCAAAATCGTTGTTCGTGCCGGTGCAGGCTTTGACAATGTAGATTGCGAGGAGGCAAAGAGACGCGGTATCGTGGTTATGAACACTCCGGGACAGAACTCGAATGCAGTGGCGGAGTTGGCACTCTGCTTTATGGTCTATATGTCGCGTAACCAGCTCACTTCGGGTACAGGTCATGAACTTATCGGCAAAACCCTCGCAATTCACGCCTACGGAAATGTCGGCAAGTTGGTAGGTCGCAAGGGCAAGGCTCTCGGCATGAATGTTATCGCCTACGACCCATTTATCTCTGACGCAGCCGTATTCGAGGCTGATGGGGTAGAGAAAGTTGATTCGGTGGAGGAGTTGTATCGCCGTGCAGACTTCCTCTCGTTGCATATCCCTGCAACACCACAGACCAAAGGCTCAATCGGTTACGACCTTGCAATGTCGATGCCGAAGGGTGCTACGCTCGTAAATACCGCCCGCAAGGAGGTTATTGACGAGGTGGGCTTGGCGAAGGCTTTGGAGGAGCGCGAGGACCTTAAATATATTACCGATGTTGCTCCTGATGCAGCTGCGGAGTATGCCGAGAAGTTTGGTAAACGCTACTTCGGAACACCGAAGAAGATGGGCGCAGAGACTGCCGAGGCAAATATCAACGCAGGTTTGGCTGCTGCACGACAGATTGTAGATTATTTCGTTAATGGAAACACCCGTTTCCAAGTGAACAAATAGTCCACTTGGAAAAATTGAGAATTGAAAATTGAGAATTGAAAATTAAAGGTATTTTATATTTATAATTCAAAAACGATTTGTCGTTTTACCGCTAATTGTCAATTATCCATTGTCAATTGTCAATTAAATAATTTTTTGTAATTATGGTAAAGATTAAACCATTCAAGGGTATTCGCCCACCGAAGGAGTTGGCGCAGGAGGTCGCTTCACGCCCTTACGATGTGTTGAACTCCGCAGAGGCGAAGGCAGAGGCAACAGAGCGCTCTCTGCTCCATATCATCAAGCCGGAAATCGACTTTGAGCCTATCGCTGACGAACACTCACAAGAGGTTTACGACAAGGCAGTAGAGAATTTTGCAAAGTGGCGCAACGAGGGTTGGTTGCAGCAAGATGGCGAGGAGCACTACTATATCTATGCTCAAACAATGGACGGTCGCACGCAGTATGGTCTTGTAATGTGCTGTCACTTCGAAGATTACCTCTCGGGAGCAATTAAGAAGCACGAACTTACCCGCACCGACAAGGAGGAGGACCGAATGCACCATGTTCGCAACCAGAAGGCGAATATCGAGCCGGTATTCTTTGCATATCCCGACCACGAAGATATTGACGCAATCGTCAAGACGGTTATCAAGTCGGAGCCTGAATACGACTTCGTAGCAGAAGATGGTTTCGGTCATACATTGTGGGTTGTACCGACCGAGTATAACGACCATATAACCACCGTTTTCAGCACTATTCCTGCGCTATATGTCGCTGATGGTCACCACCGTACCGCTGCTGCTGCGCGAGTAGGTGCAGAGTGCAAGAGCAAAAACCCTAACCACACAGGCGATGAGGAGTATTGCTACTTCTTGGCGGTTACATTCCCTGAATCGCATCTCCGTATTATCGACTATAATCGTGTGGTGAAGGATTTGAACGGATTGAGCGATGCAGAGTTCCTTGCCGCTTTGGAGGGGGATTTCATCGTTAAAAAGCAGGGTAGCGAGATTTACAAGCCTAACGCTCTGCACAACTTCTCGATGTATCTCGGAGGCGAGTGGTACAGCCTCACCGCAAAGGAAGGTCGCTACAACGATGCAGACCCTATCGGAGTGCTTGATGTAACCATTTTATCGAATTTGGTACTCGACAAGTTGCTCGGCATTAAGGATTTGCGCACATCGAAGCGAATCGATTTCGTAGGCGGCATTCGCGGTTTGGGCGAATTGCAGCAGAGAGTTGATTCGGGCGAGATGCAGGTTGCTTTTGCCCTCTATCCGGTTTCGATGCGTCAGCTTATCGACATCGCCGACACAGGCAATATCATGCCTCCGAAGACCACTTGGTTTGAACCAAAGTTGCGTTCGGGAATAGTAATTCACTCATTTGAATAACAACAAATTATGAAACGATTTATGTTAATAATAGCGACAATGGCAATTACACTGTCGCTTTTTGCCCAAACTCCAAAACATACAGAGTGGAAGTTCTCCACAAAACGCACTGCTGAATATCTCGAAACGGGGGTATATTCAGCTACGGTGGGTAATGGAACAATCGAGTTTGTTGGAAAGAAAGCTACGCCAGCCATAGGCGTACGCAAAGGGTATCCCGCAGTCGAAAATAGCCGTAAAGGTGACTATTGGTTGATGACACTTCCTGTTAAAAACCTAAAAGCAGGAACTGCAATAGACTTGTGGTTGCCATTCCTTGCCGAGCCGAGCGATACGCCTCACGCCTTCGCATTTGAGTATCTTGATGGCAAAAAGTGGCAACCAATATACCCTGCCGACAAAAAGGGGGTAAATTGCTACTCGACAACATCGAAGAAGTGGCCTCGCATGCTTTGGCATACTATTAGGCTTGAAAATGGAGTAAAAAGAGGTAATTTGCGAGTACGCCTACGCCAATGCGACAACAGTATAGCAAAGAGTTCGCTCTATGGCAGTACATCGGGACAAGCACCTAAAATCGCACTCCTTGACGAGCGCATTCCAAGCGATACTACACGCGTATTATTTATAGGTAATAGCTACACCTACTGCAACCTCTATCCTATGCAGTTGAAGGAGTTGGCATGGCACGAAGGACACTACCTCGATTGCACGCTCTACTTTCATGGCGGATATTCGATGAAAAAGCACCTCGCAGACCATATCTCGCGCGAAACTGTCGAAGTCGGAAATTTCGAGTACGCATTCCTACAAGACCAAAGTCTCAATTCGCTCCGTATTGGTACCTCTGCCGACCAAAATGTAGTGGGAGAGATGGAGAAGATGGTCAATAGAGTAAAAGAGTTCAGCCCAAAGGCGAAGTGCATCGTTGAGATGACATGGGGACGCAGAAGTGGCAATGATGCTACCAAGGCAAAGGCTTTGCAGGATATCAAAACGGCTCATCCTGAATACTTTGAAAGTTATGAGGCAATGCAGAAAGTTATTATCAAAAATACTACTGCAATGGCGCAAAAATTGGGTATGGGACTTTCTCCTGTGGGTGTGGCTTGGGAGATTGTACGCCGAGAACGCCCCGATATAGTATTGTATGTTAAAGATGGCTCACACCCATCAGATGCAGGCTCTTATCTTGCAGCAGCGGTAGGTTATCTGACACTCTTTAAGGAGCCTTTCAAAGCCGATACACCTATTCGACTCAATCCGGAAGTTGCACGCTACCTGCGCAGTGTAGCCGAAAGGGTAGTCTTGAAAACGGAAAACTGACGCTGCGGAGCGAGAGCAGAGGGAGCTTGCTCGCTATGCTGAGCCGCGAGGAAGAAAAGCCTGCAAAGCAGGGTTAACTGAAAACTGAAATAGCTAATGACCAACAAGAAAAAGTGCGAAAAATTTCGCACTTTTTTTTGTTTTGACACAAGTTGTCAAAATCGCCCCGTACCTTTGCATCGTGAAAGTAATATACAACTAAACAACAAGCGCACAATGATAGATGCAATCATCTTAATAGTAAGTTCTATTGTAGTACTAGTAATCAGTATCGGAATAGTCGTTGCAGTGGGGTATGCTGCACTATTTATTATCGGTGCAATGATTGGAGGTATATTGACTTTAATTGATAAATACAAAACCCTAAAATAGACTTTAACAACTAATAGCAGACATTATCAACAATTAAAAACTAAAAAAACACCACACGATAGCATCTAAAATCAAAAAAAATTCTTAACTTTGAGGAAAGTTTTTCCTTTGGAAAAAGAACTTAAATAGAAACAAATAATTAAAACTGAATATACTATGAGCGAAGTAACAACACAGAATGCCGAAAAGATGAAGGTCTTGAAGGCGGTAATGGCTAAAATCGAGAAGGATTTTGGCAAGGGTTCGATTATGCAGATGTCGAGCGAAAATGTTGAGAATGTGCCGGTTATCCCAACAGGCTCAATCACTCTCGATGCAGCACTCGGCGTGGGTGGCTACCCAAAAGGTCGTGTAATCGAGATTTTTGGTCCTGAATCGTCAGGTAAAACAACCCTCGCAATCCACGCAATTGCCGAGGCACAAAAGGCTGGCGGTATCGCAGCATTTATCGATGCGGAGCACGCTTTCGACAGCTTCTACGCGCAGAAGTTGGGCGTAGATGTCGAAAATCTCCTCGTATCGCAACCCGACAATGGCGAGCAGGCACTCGAAATTGCCGATTCGTTGATTCGTTCGAGCGCAATCGATATTATCGTTATCGACTCGGTGGCAGCCCTTACTCCAAAGGCTGAAATCGAAGGCGAGATGGGCGATTCGAAGATGGGCTTGCAGGCACGATTGATGTCGCAGGCATTGCGTAAATTGACCGCAAGCATCGCAAAGACAAAGACTGTCTGCATCTTTATCAACCAGTTGCGTGACAAGATTGGAGTGGTATATGGCAACCCTGAAACCACAACAGGAGGTAATGCGTTGAAGTTCTACGCCAGCGTGCGTATCGACATTCGCCGCACTTCGGTTATCAAAGATGGCGATGAGCAACTCGGAACGCGCACCCGCGTAAAGGTTGTCAAGAATAAGGTAGCTCCTCCGTTCAAGAAGGCTGAGTTCGACATTATGTTCGGCGAGGGCATCTCCAAAATTGGCGAGATTCTTGACTTGGCAGTAGATTACGATATTATAAAAAAGGCTGGCTCGTGGTTCTCTTATGGCGAGAAGAAGATTGGTCAGGGACGCGATGCCGTGAAGGAGTTGTTGACTTCGGACAAGGCTTTGTGCGATGAAATCGAGGCAAAGTTACGCGAGGCAATGAAGGCATAACAGCCTACTTTACAGACCATTAACACAATACAGCGAGAGTATGGACACTGCTTCGGCAGTGTCGCTCTCGGTTATCTATTTTAGAGATATAGGTTATGAGCAATTACACGGCAGATGACGAGAGATTGATTAACGAGGCTTGGGAAGAGCTGCTCGAATCGTGTAAAAAGATATGTAAGGGAGAGGACGATTGGAACTTCATCAAGCGTGCATTTTTCCTTGCAAAGGAGGCTCATGCGGGGGTGCGCCGCCGCTCAGGCGAGCCATATCTCCTGCACCCGATTGCTGTGGCTCAAATCGTTATAAATGAGATTGGCTTGGGCGTAAAGTCGGTTGTTGCAGCCCTTCTGCACGATGTCGTGGAGGATACAGACTATACTGTCGAGGATATCGAACATATCTTTGGAGCAAAAGTTGCCTCTATGGTCGATGGCTTGACCAAAATGTCGGGCGTATTCAATGCTGACACCTCCGAACAAGCAGAGTATTTCCGCAAAGTGCTGCTAACCCTCTCTGATGATGTACGAGTGATTCTCATAAAAATTGCAGATCGTTTGCACAATATGCGCACTCTGCAATATATGCCTCTGAATAAGCAAATTAAGATTACAGGCGAAACAATTTATCTCTTTGCCCCTCTTGCATATAGGCTTGGGTTGTATCCTATAAAGAGTGAATTGGAAGACCTTTGTATGAAGTATCGTTTTCCGGAGGAGTATGCCCAGATAAGCGGTTTGCTATCGCAATCTGCCGAGAAGCGACAAGAGTATATCGACCGTTTCTGCAAGCCTATAATCGAGGTTTTAGACCGCAACAATATCCAATATGAGATTTCAGGGCGAGTGAAGAGCGTCTATTCCATCTGGACAAAGATGCAACGCAAGCAGATTCCTTTCGAGGAGGTTTACGACCTATTCGCCATTCGTATCGTATTCAAAACACTGCCTTTCCCATCGGAAAAGACTCAATGTTGGCAGATATACTCCAATATAACAGATATTTACGCTCCAAAGCAGGACCGTCTGCGTGATTGGATTTCGATGCCAAAGGCGAATGGTTACGAGGCTCTGCACTCGACAGTAATGGGACCAGATGGTCACTGGGTAGAGGTGCAGATTCGTACACAGCGCATGGAGGAGATTGCCGAACGAGGATTTGCAGCCCATTGGAAATACAAGAAGGCGACACTATCGCAAAATGATGACGCCTTCGATACTTGGCTCAAAAAGATTCGAGATGCGCTGAATAGTCCGACAGAGAGTGCGATAGAGTTCCTTGATAACTTCAAACTATCGCTCTATACCTCTGAAATTACGGTATTTACACCAAAAGGAGAGCAACGACAGCTGCCAAATGGAGCGACAGCACTCGACTTTGCATACGATATTCACACCAAGGTTGGCGACCACGCCATTGGTGCCAAGATAAATCACAAAATAGAGCCGATAACAAAGCCGTTGAAGTGGGGCGACCAAATTGAGATAATCACTGCCGACAATGCAAAGCCAAAGGCGGAGTGGCTTGAAATCGTAACTACAACAAAGGCAAAGCAGAAGATTACAGCCTTCTTAAAGCGCGAACAACAGAATAATGTCGAGAATGGTATTGCACTATTCGAGAGCAAGCTGGCTGAATTCAATGTTGCAATGAGCGGTCGTGTTCTGCGCAAGGCGATGCAGGCGTACGATTGCAAATACAAAGATGAATTTTACAGTCGTATTGGCGCAGGTATAATATCGCTCGACAATATCGAGAAGGTACTCAAATCATCTTCCACAAGTAAATTGCTTAAATTCTGGCAATTACGACACGAAGAGAACGATGATGATGGCGACATACACAACGAATCAAAGCCGCAAAACGATGATAGCTTTGTTATTGCATCGTGTTGCAGCCCGCTTCCCGGTGACAATGTAGTAGGTTTTCGTGACCCAATAACAAACAAAATCGTGGTGCATAAGGCAACCTGCGATGAACTTAACCGTCTTGCTTCGCAGTACGGCAAAAATATTATCAAAGATAAGATAAAGTGGTCGCAACACAAAGCTACGGCATACCTCTCTACTATCGAAATACGAGGCATAGATCGTATGGGCATACTCTCGGATATTACACACATCGTTTCGGACGATTTCAGTATCAATATGCGCGAGATACACCTGCGCAGCCACGATGGTATTTTCGAGGGCAAAGTAAGCCTTTATGTGCAAGATGCCGACTCACTGCACGCTCTTATGGATAAATTCCGTCAATTAAAAGGCCTCGAAAGTGTAAAACGCATCGAAAACAATGAGATAGAGTAGAGGTAAATAGAGTTATTAGTTTACTCATTTTACCAAAATGCGAGAAAAAGAACATTTTATCACCAATATAAACATATACTAATATCTACTAAAATGGCTACAATTTTTTCACGAATTATCGCTGGTGAGATTCCGAGTTATAGGGTAGGGGAGGACGAGCGATACTACGCATTCCTCGATATCAACCCACTCGCCAAAGGACATACATTGGTTGTTCCCAAACAGGAAGTGGACTATCTGTACGACCTCGATGATGAAACATTGCAGGGCATGATACTATTTGCAAAACAAATTGCACAAAAAATAAAGGCATTTAGCGGCTGTAAAAGGGTTGCAACGGTAGTTTTAGGGCTCGAAGTACCCCAAAGTCGGAGGCCAAG
>JAZQHQ010000038.1:0-18806 GCA_045540675.1 Alistipes sp.
ACCTGTACAGCGCAACCACCGCACTAACCTCTATGGTCAGTTGTTCACCAGCAACACCAAGGTTAATGTGGAGATTAAGCCTGAGTATGATGACAAGCACAATGGCGTTATTGAGGTTGCTACTGCCGAGCAGTTTAACGCAGCATTTGCAGATCCAGATGTTGATTTCATCGTATTGGCTGGTGATATTACTTTAACCACTTCGGTAACTCGTACAAACCCTACTCTTGCAGTTTCGGCTGGCGAGACACTTACTCTTAAATTGAATGACCATAGATTAACGGCTGAGTCCACTCTGTTGTTCGATGTTCAAGGTACTTTGATCATTGAGAATGGTACAATCGAGAACACCACAGGTCAAGTATATGATAGCAGTGATAATGTTACATTCTCGAATGTTACAGTTCTCCAAACTACCGACTCTGCATACTACGATGAGCAGGGCGACAAGTTGGAACTCCTTGCAGAGGGTGTAGTTAAAGTGAGTGATGATAACTATGCTATTACAGCTGCTACCGGTATGGCTTGGTTTGCAGAGAATGTTGCTGCTTGCAACGGCAAGACTATCGAGCTCTACTCTGACATCACATTGCCAGATGGTTTCTACCCTATCGGTTACAACTCGGGTAATATCATTGACTTTACCGGCGTTTTCGATGGAAACGGTCATACTATCTACAACCTCAAACGCGAAGACTTGAATTACTCAAACAAGAGAGCTATCGGTCTCTTCTCAAGAGTAAATAATGCAACCATCAAGGACCTCAACCTTGAGGACTTCGTAGCAGCAACCTATGGTGGCGAAGCAGCTGCTATTGCTTGTGTAGCAACAGGAACATGTACTTTTGAGAACTTGACTTTCACAAAGGGTTCTGTTGTAGCATACAACAACGATACAGCAGCTGTTCTTGGATGGGCAAATGTTGGAAACTTCACATTCAAGAACATCGATATCGCAAGCGATGTAACTATTTTCAGCCTTTGGAACTCGTATGACACAACAGTAGGTGGTGTTATCGGTACTCTCGAAGGTCCAAGCACAGTCCTTTTGGAGGATATCAACATTGCTTGTAAGTTGGATGCTTACAATGATGTTAGCGCAAACTATCAGTGGGGTGCATACCGCCGTGCTGGTATGATTATCGGTAATATGGATAACACTCAGAACATCAACGGCACAACCTATCCAGACCCAGCAGCCGCAGGTGTTACTTGTAAGAATGTAACTGTTACTTACGGTAAGTGGATGAACTACCACTACTGCGAGTTCAAGAGCAATGGTCACGGTTCGTACGATGATGATCAGACTTGGAAATGTTCGCGTGTAGAGGGTTCTGATTGGGGCTCTAACACTATCGACACTTCGAAGTGCCAGCACGAGTCGTTCGAGTCGCACAATATGTGCCTCCCTATCGACCAACTCTTTGGCGGTGGTCAGGGCGTTTATGGTCTTGCATCTTATGATGGTGTAACCGTAAACTATCCGGCTGAGTACACTTGCCCTACTTGCGGTCAGCAGCACAATGTTGGTAAATAATCGGCATTAGTTTGCAATCGATAGACTGCGCTCCCTTTTTCGGGAGCGCAGTTTTTTACGAAAGAAGAGTGATGTGAGAACATTATACAAGCTCTTGCACAAACGAAACTTCACTATACCAAAATAATTCTCAAAAATATTTTTAATTTTTTTGCAAAATATTTGCACAACTCAAAAAAAGGCTATATATTTGCACTCGCAATCGGCTCCGTAGCTCAACTGAATAGAGTACTTGACTACGGATCAAGCGGTTCCAGGTTTGAATCCTGGCGGAGTCACGAAGCGACTATCTTAAAAAGATGGTCGCTGTTTTTTTTGTGTGAAGGGAGGGGGGGGGTAAATTATAACATAAGGTGCATGCCGGCAATAGTTGATAGGAATTGGAGCAAGGGGCGATATAAATACAAAAATGCACCACAATTTCTTGCGGTGCATTCGTATTGAAATCAACCTCCGATTAGTCAGAGAGCGATACTCGCTTGAATACGAGAACCTTTGCCTCTGCATCAGCTGCCTTGATAACATCCTTAACAGGAGTCTTACCATCGCCCATCTGATAGCCCTGCTCTTCGAGAGTATTCTCTTTGAGGAACTTCTGAACACGACCCTTAGCGATGTTCTCAATCATCTGCATATTGAGGTTTGCTGCCTTAGCCTCGCCTACGGTCTTGATAATCTCGCGAGCCTGCGCTGCCTGCTCTGCGGTAATCCAACCCTTCGACTGGTTCGACTCGATGTGATCCTCGCTATCAACATGTGCAGGGTTGATACCTGCCTTGGTGAGAGCCGAGTTAATCTCCTTCTGTACGAGCTCGTCCTTGGTCTTCTCAACTGCGGTCTTGAACTCAGCGTCAAGTACGCTCTGCTCAACATTTGCAGCCGATACAGCTACCGGATTCATCGAAGCAACCTGCATTGCTACACCCTTAGCAACCTGTGCGTCAAGCTCCTTATTGAAGCCAACAACAGCAGCAAGTTTACCGGTGATAACATGCATATAAGCCGAAATAAATGGAGCCTCGATAGCCTCATAACCTGCAACGACATGCTTCTCGCCTGTCTGACCTGTCAACTCGGTAACAGCAGCCTCAACTGTGCGGCCATCTGCGAGTGTGCAAGCCATAAGGGCCTCCTTGTCAGCAGGGAAGTGAGTGAGAGCTGCATCTGCAATTGCCTGAGCAAGTGCCTGGAAGTCAGCATTCTTTGCCACGAAGTCCGTCTCGCAACCGAGTCCTACCACGATAGCCTTACCGTCCTGAACCTTTGCAACAACAGCACCCTCCGAAGTCTCGCGGTCAGCACGCTTTGCTGCTACGAGCTTACCCTTCTCCTTGATGATCTCCTTAGCACGCTCGTAATCGCCTTCTGCATCCACGAGAGCCTTCTTGCAGTCCATCATACCGGCACCGGTCATCTTACGCAACTTCATTACATCAGCTGCCTTAATCTCTATTGCCATAGTTTTTCTGTAATTTACTTAGTTAATAATTACTCTGCCTGTGCCTCCTCAGCAGCAGGAGCAGCCTCAACAGCAGCAACAACCTCTGCTGCAACAGCCTCCTGTGCATCAACCGAAGCCTTTACACTCTTCTTGATACGGGTCTTAGCAGGTTTCTTTGCAGGAGCCTCTGTATTAGCCTCAGCCTCAACAGCCTCCTTCTCCTTTTCGAGTTTGCGCTCCTCTACGCCCTCAGCGATAGCAGCACATACAGTGTCGAGAATCAAAGCGATTGACTTTGTAGCATCGTCATTTGCAGGGATTACATAATCGATGTCGGTTGGATCACAACAAGTATCTACCATTGCAAATACCGGAATATTCAAACGCTTTGCCTCCTTAACAGCATTCTGCTCCTTCTGCACATCGATTACGAACAATGCAGCAGGAAGGCGAGTAAGGTCAGCGATAGAACCGAGGTTCTTCTCCAATTTAGCACGCTGACGCGAAATTTGCAACTTCTCACGCTTCGAGAAGTTCTCGAAAAGACCGTCTGCCATCTGCTTGTCGATGGTAGCCATCTTCTTGACAGCACGGCGTATAGTTGGGAAGTTTGTAAGCATACCGCCAGCCCAACGCTCAGTAACATAAGGCATTCCTACGGTAGCCACTTTTTCGGCAACAACCTCCTTTGCTTGTTTCTTGGTTGCTACGAACAACACACGACGACCGCTCTTTGCGATGTTTTTAAGTGCTGCTGCAGCCTCATCCAACTTCACTACTGTTTTGTGAAGATCGATGATATGGATGCCGTTCTTCTCCATAAAGATATATGGAGCCATTTTAGGATTCCACTTGCGCTTCAAGTGACCGAAATGAACGCCAGCCTCCAATAATGTATTAAAATCTGTTCTAGACATTTTAGTTTCTGTTTTTTGTAATTTTAATTTCTCTTTACTTCAACTCCCGCGGTAGTGACCTTGTCAATCCCGAGAGTTTTCCGCGACAGGGCAAGTAGCAAAGTAGCACTTTTTTCTGACCATCAGCTATTAGCCATTGGCCATTAGCTCTATATAATAATATAAGTATAAGTGGTCTTGCTGACTTTCGTAAACCCTTGTCGTGCTTTGCCGATTTGTTAGTCTGCTTGCGAAATAAATATTAACGCTTGCTGAACTGGAACTTACGACGAGCACCAGGCTGTCCCGGCTTCTTACGCTCAACCTCACGGGCATCACGAGTAAGGAATCCGTTCTTCTTCAAAACAGGACGATACTCTGCGTTAATCTCGCACAATGCGCGAGCGATACCCATACGAGCGGCCTCTGCCTGACCCTTGATACCACCACCTACGAGGTTTACAACAACATCGTAAGCCTCAGCAGTCTCGGTTACGAGCAATGGCTGCTTAACCTCGTACTGCAAGATGTTCAATGGGAAATAGACATCGAGAGCCTTGTGGTTGATTGTAATATTTCCAGTTCCCGGCTTCACGAATACGCGAGCTACAGCTGCCTTACGGCGACCAACTGTGTTTACAACTTCCATAATTCTTACTTAATCTCGTTTAACTTAATTTGCTTTGGGTTCTGAGCTGCGTGCGGATGCTCTGCACCAGCATAAACCTTCAAGTTTTTGATAATAGCCTCTCCAAGACGGTTCTTTGGCAACATACCGCGAACTGCCTCTTCGATTACGAACTCAGGTTTCTTTGCCAAATATAAGGCAGGAGTAGCGAAACGCTGACCACCCGGATAGCCGGTGTGGCGGACATAGACCTTATCGGTCAACTTCTTACCTGTGAGCTTTACCTTCTCAGCGTTCACAACGATAACATTGTCACCGCAGTCAACATGAGGGGTGTAGCCCGGCTTGTTCTTACCGCAGAGAATCTTTGCGATCTGCGATGCCAAGCGTCCCAATACCTCGTTGGTAGCGTCAATGACAACCCACTCCTTGTTGACTGTCGCTGCATTCAACGAGATAGTTTTGTAACTTAATGAATCCATCTAATACTTGTTAAAAAATTTATGTAATCCAACCTCGCACTTTGCGAGTGCGCAAAGGTACGAACATTTTTTGAATTACACAACTTTTTTAATAATTAAAAAAAGAAAAAGGACCCACATCAAAAATGCTGGTCCCTTTGTAAGATATTACTCTATTATTCAATAAATTGCTTCATCTTGTCGGGCTCGGCACAGGCGATAACGATATTTTTACCGTTCCACTTGCGGATAAGGAAGAGATTTTCCGAGCCGGTAGCATAGAGCGAAAACGAGCCGATACTGCGAGTGTAGTACTTTCCATAATAGCCAAACAAGCCACCTACCCCACCCGTGCGGATTGCGCCACGCATAGCATTTGCAGGCAGTTGCTCCACGCTCTTTATCTCCTCTCGATTTATCACAACGCTTTGATAACGGCGCAAAACCACAATCTGCGACTCCCCTATCTCCAAGCGTTGTGGAGCCAATCCCTCGCACGCCAACATCGTGGGCAACATTATGATATTGAAGACGATAAGCCCTATCAGCGACTCTGTATTTTCCGCTTGTGTAAATATCTCATAGAGCATAAACGCAGATATCCCCACCCAAAGGATAAAGAAGGAGAATGTTATCACCCACACGCTCTTGCTCCACACAAACGGAACGGTATAGAAGCCTTTGTTACCCATATTTTTTGCCATTAGCCGTTAGCCATTAGCTATAAATAATTTTTAATTCTTAATTTTTAATTCTTAATTTTTAATTTAATGCTCCGCATTAGAACTGCACCTTCACACCAACCGTAAACGATGCGCCCATCTCGCGATAGAACGCCCAACGATAGGTCGGCATCACATCGCCAAGGAGGTTGTTACCCTCGGCATATATGGTACATGTCTTATTCACATGATAATCGGCATAGAGATTTAAGCCTACCCAAACAGGGGTTTCAAATGCAAAAGTATCCTCCCTATCGCCAAAGATAGCCTTATCCTGCACACAAGTCCAATATGTCTTACCGCGCAACTCTGCCGACAAACCCAAAGTAAATTTCTTGTGTGTATATCGTGCCTGCAACAACGCCTCAACATCAGGCAAGGCATCTTTAACATTCGCAAAATTGGTATAGAGCGAACCTTTCACCTCTGCCGTAAGCAACAACTGCGATATAGGTTTGTAATCCACCGCACCACACAACGACCAGATATTGCGTTTTGCACTCTCTACGCCAAAGAAAATCTGATTTATATTGTACCAATAGAGAGCGTTCTTCATAAACGACATATTGGCGTAGAAGCGGTATGCAAACTTGCTGCTTGCCGAGTGTCCCGACACTCCGAAACGCACATTCCACAACTCGGTATTTGGCAATACGGTATTAGCCATCAGCGAGCCTCCTGCACCGCCCAAAATTGCGACATACGGATTGCGGCGCACCAACGAATAGTAACTATTATTCTGTAACTCGCCATCGACCTCTACATAGGGTACAAATGAGCCTTTATCGTTGATATTCAACGACATCGCCACATACGGAAAGGCGTGCCATCTATCCTGTTTCTTCGCATCTGCCGGATTGTGGTCATAGAGCACTTTTGCTCCTACCGTCAAATCGACCAGACCTCCCGAACGATAGCGATACAACAATTTTCCACCCACGACAGAGTTTTTATACGCTTTCAACGAGCGCAGACCATAGTAGCCTTCATAGTTGAAATCGAACGACAAAGCACTGCGTTTACTAATCTCGCGAGCCAACGCCAAGCCTCCCGTAACATTCATCTGCTGATAACGCTCATCAGCAATAAAGTTAGCGGACTTATCATTGTAGAAATCTGCCGAAGCATAGACCTTGAAGTTCAAGTGACCGTAATCGGCAAACGAGTCACCAAACGACAACGACAAATTTACATCTTCAAAATCTATTTTTCGTTGCTTATACTCCAAAATAGGTGTTCCATCTGCTGCATACTCATTATGGAGAGGATAGCGGTGATAGGTATCCATACGATAGAACACATCGCCCGCCAAAGTGTAGCGACCAAAGTACTTACCGCCCATAACGCCAAACTTATTGTTCATCTGCGTTGAGCGATTATCCTTGTAGGTATTTCCGTCTGCAATACTCATATAACGCAATTTTGAGTATTGTCCATAGTGTTGTGCATAACCCGTCAAGTAGCCCACATCGGCACGATGTGTCGTGGCGTACAAATCACCCACCGTATTGAGTGGATATCCCGCACCGACCTTCAAGTAGAACGGATATTGGCGGCGATACTCCCAATAGGTCACTGTCGCCGGATTGAATCGATGCGTACCGAGAGCCGAAGCAAACGAACGAGGAGTGATTGTATAGTCAATTTCGGGGCGCAAGGTGATTGTATCGACCATATTAGGAGCGATATCCATCTTGTGTGCACTACCAATTTCGGGGGCATAATCCTTTGTTACCTCAACCTGTTTCGTAACTTGTGCCGATGCCGATAGCGACACCACACAGAGCGCAATGAGTATTGTTATATATCGTTTCATAATAGCCACTAATTCAATTTTTCGAGTTTCGACTGCGCCTCTGCCACAATGCCGTCATCGGCAGGAGTATAACCATCTACAACACTACGATATGTTGCCTTTGCTTGGAAGAGGTCATTGCGCTGCACATATATATCGCCCAGCAAGATAAATGCCTTACCCAACCAATAGGAGTGAGGTGTTTTGCTATCTGCCAAGGCGTATATCTTCTGCTCACACTCATCGAGTTTTGCCTCGCCAAAGAGAGCCTCTATAATACGATAAGCCGATTCTGCGCCCTCCACATTCGACACATCTGCCGAGAGCATCTCATATATCTTGCGTGCATCAGCAACTTCTCCTCGCGAGGTATGCACATTCGCCTTTGCGAAGCGCACTCTGCGCAACATTGCAGCATCAACATCTGCCAAGGTATCCAAATCGTTTGCCATAGCCATCAGCGCATCGTCATCTTTGCGCAAAAGCACCGATTCGGCATATCCGTTTGCCGACTCTGAACGAGAGGTTGCATTATCCGCCAACTCATACATACGGCGGAAAGCCGGAGCCGACTCATCGTACATCTTATTGTCGAATGTTACACGCGCCAACTTCTCTACCACAGGTATAGTATATTGATTTTGAGGCTGTTCAGCCAACAATTTCAAACTCTCAACAGCGCGGTCAAGGCTATCGCTTTTGAGGTAGCAATCGCTCAAACAGAACAACGCATCGTTGGTATAGTAGCCCTTCGGATAGGTGGAGAGATACTCCTTCAAGTGCGATATTGCCTCCGGAGTACGATCGGCAAGGTAGATATTCTGTGCTGCACGGAACGACAACGAATCGCGTGCCATAAGGCTCAAATCACACTCCACTCCCGTACGCTCGGCGTATGCGAAGTAGTCGTTGATATTGCCCTTCGCAACATATATCTCACGCACACTCTGTATTGCATCTTTTGCCGCCTTCGATTGCGGAGCCGAGGAGATTATGCGGTCGTAGTAGTGCAACGATTTGTCGCTATTTCCGAGATTGAAATGCACCAATCCCAAATCGAGCAGTGCAGGTGTGTAGTATGGCGATTGCGGATACTTCTCCACAAAGCCCTCCAATACCGCTGCACCATCCGAGTAGCGACCAAGTGATACATAGGTACGACCAAGTTCGTATGCAGCATCATCATTGTAGTCACCGCAATTCTCGCCCTGCATCTGTCGCAAAGCGCCAATCTTTGCCGTAGTCCTGCCCGCCAAACCGAGCGATATGGCACGCTGATACTTGGCGTAATCCTGCTCTGCCGTTCCGAGTGCCACAGCACCCTCGTAACTCTTCACTGCATCGGCATATTTGCGTTGCGAATACTGCGTATCACCCAAACGATTGAAGGCATCGGCACGATAGCGGTCTGCCACTTTATAGAGCCATACAAAACCCTCAAACGCTTTCTGACTCTTCGCCATATTGTTCAGTGTAAAATGTGCATAGCCAAGGTTATAGAGTGCCATTTTATACTCACGCTCCGACTTTGGTGCGCGGCGAAGGTAATAATCGTAGTAACTTACCGCCTTGGCATAGTTGCCCGACTTGTACTCTATTTCACCCAACCAGAATAGACACAAAGCATTGTACTTCGGACTTACACCAATCTTTTGAGACTCTTCGAGTGCGGCTTGTGCTTTGGCATAATCACCCTTCATAAAGTACTCCAAGCCATTGAAATAGGCTATTTTCTGCAATGCAGCACGCTGTGTGCCATCGGGATTTGGGAAGGCTTTGATAGCCTTGTACGCCATCTCGTAGTCGTGCGAATTGTAGTAGGCAGCAATCAGCAACTCACGAGCCTCGTCAACTCGCTCCGAATCGGGATACTTCGTAACATAGCGAGTCAGCACATTGATAGACTCGTTAAATGTTCCTCCTCCCGTTTCAAAGAGCAACTTGCCATAGTTAAACAATGCGTCCTCCGCAATCTCGTTATTAAACTTCTCGTCTGCCGCCATTGCAAAGGCGTGAATAGCCTGACGCTTATCATCTCGGCGTATATAGCAATCTGCCAAATGATACATTGCATTCTGTGCCAATTCATCGCTACCCTCTGCCACCTTGCGCAGTGCCTCGATAGCCGTAGCATAATCGGTCGAACGATACGCCGAGTAGCCGAGGATATAGTTCTCCTCGCGTCCCATCTTACCTCCCGAGCGTTGATACATCGACATATAGAGGAACGACTTATTGTAGCCCTGCAAGCGGTACCAAGCCTCCGCTATCACGCGCATCAGCTCGGTACGCTCCACCTCCACCGACTGCTTCAATAGCTCATCGCCATTCTTCACAACATAGTGATAGTTACCACTCGCAAACTCGATTTGGAAGAGATAATACGGAATAACCTTGGCGTAGTTATCGCTCTTACGCAACGATTCGAAGCCCTTGTAAGCCTCTTTGTACTCGCCACGCGCGTAGTGGATATAGGATTTGTAATAGACTGCATGGTCGGCATAATTGCCCACAGGCGAGAGTGTCGAGAAGAGCGAATAGGCCTTATCGTAGTTACCAGCAACAAACTCAATATAACCCATTCGCATATTGTATCGCTCTTTATTGTCGGCAGTCAGAGCCTTATACGACACTCTATCGAGGTATTTACGAGCCGTAGCATACTCCTCTCGTTCGCAATAGTACATCGCCAACATAAAGCGCACATCGTTGGTATGCACCGACTCGGGATAGCGGCGCAAAAAGGCGAGCATAATATCCTCCACCTCGTTATCGCGCAACTCGAAGGCACAGAGAAGTAACTCGAAATCGATATGGCGCACCAACACCTCATCATCAATCGGCACTCTCTCTCTCAACAACATCAGCGAGTGACGCGCCTCGGCAAATCTGCCGTGTTCTATAAGTGAAATTGCACGCTCGGTTTCACGCTTAATATCAAGGCTGTTATCAGCACTTGCAACGCCTATATTTATCGCCATTGCAAGTAGCAGAAATGTACATTTTTTCAACATAGCAACACTATATCTCTTAATTTAGGCAAATTTACAAATAAAAACTGAAAACAAAAAGCCGAGAGCAGAAAACTTTTAGTTTTCAGCATTTTTTTACACAGTTTCAATTTTTTATACTATCTTTGTAGATATCGTAAAAAACAGTAATGCAATGAACACATTAGCTACACCTAAATCCCGAAACAAATGGGAAATCCTTGTCCTGATTTGGATAGCATTTTTCCTCAATCAGGCAGATAGACAAGCCTTCAACATCGTGCTTCCGTTAATCCGTGACGATATCGGACTTACGGATATACAAATTGGTCTAATCGCTACCATTTTCAACCTATTCTACGCCGTACTCGTACCACTTGGTGGTTGGTTAGGCGATAGAATAAGTCGTAAGTGGATACTCACTCTGACAGTTATATTTTGGAGTGTTGCTACAATGTTTACGGGTTTATGCAACAGTTTCATTGCATTGGTTATTCTGCGCAGCGTTGCTACGGGCGGAGGTGAGGCTCTATTTGGTCCGAACTACCTTCCTCTCTTGGCAGAGTACCATAAAAAGACTCGCGCAATAGCAATGTCAATAGTGCAGATTGCCTACTACCTCGGAGTTATAGCGAGTGGCTGGTTAGCCGGTTGGATAGGTCAAACTTTCGGTTGGAGATGGACATTCCTCGTATTTGGAGCAGTAGGCATCGTTCACGGTTTGATTATGGTTTGGCGATTACAAGATGGTCCTTCAACAAAAGAGAGTGCTGTTGTGGAAACAAAGACCAAGGAGAAAGTATCGCTTCTTGACGGCTTCCGCGCAATATTCACTACTCCAACAGCTTGCGTAATGGCATTTGGATATGCATCACTGATATTTGTACTCACAGGATACCTTACATGGATGCCCGCATACATGCACGAGAACTTCGGTATGACTCTTGCCGATGCAGGTTTTCAGTCGATGTTATGGACTCACTGCTTTGCTGCTGCTGGTATCCTCATAACAGGTCGTATTACCGACATGATTGGCACAAAACGATTGGAATGGCGTATGTATATTCAGGGCATAGGTCTTATCCTTGCAGCGCCATTTATTCTACTTATGGGCAACTCCACAGAGTTGTGGCTTGCAAGTATCGGTTTGGCGGGTTTTGGATTCTTCCGTGCACTATTTGACGCCAACACCTATGTTGTCATTTTCGATGTAATTCCTCCGAAATACCACTCTTCGTGTTCGGGCGTACTAATTATGTTCGGTTTCGGTGTAGGCTCGCTTGCCCCTATTATTTTGGGCGCAATCAAACAGTTTGCTTCTCTATCGACCGGTATCTCGGTGTTGGGTATTATATGGCTTGTAGCCGGCGTTGTTATGCTTGCAGGCAGCAGGGCTTTCTACCGCAAAGATTTTCTTAAACTACAACAAAACAGCGAAGAATAGAGCCAATCCACAGACAACGCAGATGCCCGAAGTTTACGCTTCGGGCATCTGCTTTACGATTTGTTCCAAACTACTCCTTGTGGGCACTACGGTAGGCATCAACAGCGCGTTGCACTTCACCATGCACCAAAAGCAACTGCTTTGCCTCCTCGTATGGCAAACCCAACTCATCGACCAACATTCGTGTACCTCTATCCACGAGTTTTTGGTTAGATAGCTGCATATTCACCATCTTATTACCACGCACACGACCAAGACCAATCATAATCGAGGTAGTAATCATATTGCAAATAAGCTTCTGCGATGTTCCCGACTTCATACGCGATGAGCCTGTTACAAACTCCGGACCTACCACAGGGGTAATAGGTATTTCAGCGACCTCTGTAACAGGAGAGCCCGGATTTGAGGTAATACAAGCGGTCAAAAGTCCGCGCTTGCGAGCCTCCTTTATCGCCCCGATAACATACGGAGTAGTACCCGATGCTGCTACACCCACGAGGGTATCTTTCTCGGTTACATTATACGCTTCGAGATCTTTCCAACCCTGCTCGGCATCGTCCTCAGCGCCCTCGATAGCACGGCGTATAGCCGAGTCGCCACCTGCGATAATGCCCACAACAAGCGAAGCCGGCATTCCGTAGGTCGGAGGTATCTCCGAAGCATCGACAATACCCACGCGACCACTGGTTCCCGACCCCATATAGAAGAGGCGACCTCCCTGCTTTATACGCTCGGTGGCTCCTACCACCAACTTTTCAATAGCCGGAATAACCTCCTGCACGGCATCTGCAACTTTGTGATCCTCCTTGTTGATACAAGTGAGAATCTCTAATGGTGTCATCTGCTCCAAATCATTATAGAGCGATGGCTGCTCGGTAATCTTTACATAATCCATAATATCAACATTGTATATTTTTTATTTTCAGTTCAGTAGTTAGATTTTTTACCAAATTTTCTATCGGAGAGCGCACTATAACTCCCTTCTTCATACCGCACTTCTCCAACTCCTCCGTTAAAATATCCTCAAAGACTGCCGCTACCGAGCCGACAAAGTTTACCGTAAGACGATTGACATCATATTGGCTCAAATTTCGCTTCGCCAACTGCTCAAAATTGTAGCGCACTACACCACGGCAATACTCCTCCTCAATATGTCGCGAAAGAAATGGGGTAAAACTACTAAAAAAACGGTTCGCCGCAGGTTTGTGATAAGTTCGGTCTATAATCTCGGGTATGGTCACATCAAACTCCTCGGTAAATAGCTTGTGAATATGAGGTGGCAACTGATTGTAGATAAAATCGGAGAGCAACATTCGCCCCATCACCGTACCGCTACCTTCATCGCCCAAGATATATCCGGGACCGGGCAGACGCTTGGTACAAATACCATTTTCGACCTGCATTGAGCTCACACCCGTACCCAATATACAGACTATACCTTCTCCATTGGGGCAACAAGCTTTTGCTGCACCATCAATATCAGAGCCGACAAATATCTCGGTTGTAGGGAGAAAGTCGGTTAGAACTCTCTTGATAATTTCACCCCCAAAGGCACAGCCTGCACCGTAGAACCAGATATGGGAGATATCGTAACGCAAAGCCACCGGAAGGAAATCCCGCTCTACGACTTCGCGAATATACTCCTCCGAAACAGAAAATGGATTAATACCCTCCATCTTCAATCGCTCGACAATCTTGCCATCCTCAACAAATGCCCAATCGCATTTTGTTGCTCCACCGTCAGCCACTACAATCATAACTCTGTTTGCCACTCTATTTGTTGCAAATTTAGCAAAAAATTGCAACAAACAAAAAGACCGAGCGAAAAACATCACTCGGTCCATACTACTCTTCTTACACAAGATTAGTTCTGTGCAGGGGTCTCTGTCGCAGCAGGAAGTTCTGCTTGTGGCATCTCAACAGCCTGCTCGGTAGCAGGAGCAGTGAGTGCTTCGAGGTCGCTTGCTGCGCCCGACTTTCCTGCCTCATTCAACTTACCACCGATGAAGATAGTGGAGAGAAGCGACAATACAAGAACTACTACGGCTGCACCCCAAGTGAACTTCTCCAAGAAGTCTGCTGTCTGGCGTACACCCATAACCTGATTCGATGCGCCAAAGTTCGATGCCATACCGCTCTTTGGGTTCTGAACCAATACTGCAAGCACCATCAATACGCTTGCGATAAGAATCATTACAATCAAAAATGTGTACATAGTCTATCTATTTTTTAATTATCTCTTTCAATTTTCTCGATTTTCTCGGCAAAGTAAGCACTTTTTTCTGAATTTAGCAAACTTAATTTGCGATATATTTCTTTTGCCTCACTTTTTAGCCCCTGCGCGAGGTATATTTCTGCCAACTCCTCGCTTACCAAATCGTCCTCCTCACCAATCTCGGCTTCGGTGCAAACTTCACTCTCAATCTCTCCCTCTTCGGCAACGATACGATAGTCTGTTTTGCGTAGGAAACGACTGATAATCTCACCCTCGCTCTCTTCGATAAGTCGCTCAACATCAATCGTATGACGACACGCTACTTCATAAGACTGCATCACTCGCGCAGCCTCATACCAAGGATACTTGGCAAGTAGTTGGGATATTTGTTCTTCGGTCATAGTTTCGTTTCGTTTTTCAGTACTCTTACCCTTGTCAATGCGCAATAAAATTAAGGGTTAGTAACGGCAAGTAAGGGCTAGTAAGGAAGTGCGCTGAAAGTTTTTAACTACTCACTAATTAAAAGTTTTCCGTTACCAGTTCGAGGCTGCCGCCATAAATATATCGGTTACGATTTGGTCAACAATCTCAGGAATAAGCGTACTCTCTACCTCGGTAAGCAATTTAGTGGAGTCATAATCCGCATACGCCGAGAAGGATTTTGCTTTGAATGAAGCCTTTTCGTCAATAACATTTGTAAAATTGACCTTGACAGTAATAGTCAATCGGTTTTGCAGAGCATAATCGCCACTCGACACTGACGATGTGGTCGAGGTATAGCCTACAATCTCGCCTTCAAAAGCAAAATCGCCACCTTCGGGCACCTGCACCAATCGCGTGCGAGTAGCAAATCGTTGCGTAAGTTCATCGGTAAGCAGACCACTCAAAATAGGTGCTACCATCGGAGCATTATTCGGAAAATACGCCACCGAAAAGGTCTTTGCATCGGGCGGAATCGAAGCACCCGATAATGTATATTTAACCGTGCAACCGCTTGTTAATAAGAGCAGCATAGCGCACAATACAAAAAGCAACTTTTTCAAATTAAAAATTGAGAATTAAAAATTAAAAATTCAGTTTACCAAAAAATTGGAGGTGATTAGATTATTTTTGTGCGAAGCGAGGCTACAAATCCGCAGCATAGTGAGTCTATGTGAGGAATTTGGAGTCCGAAGCATCGTGCAAAAAGAACTAATCAGAACAATTTTTACTCTATATTGAGTTCTTTTATTTTACGATAGAGCGTGCGCTCCGACATAAACAACTCGGCAGCAGCAGCACGGCGACTACCGCCATGACGGCGCAGAGCCTTCACAATCTGTTCGCGTTGCATATCCGCCTTCGTCATCTCACGAGGCACCTCCTCCACAACCTCACTCTCGGTATATTCCTCCTCTACGGGCGACACCACAGGAGTATGAGGCAGCAGAGCCTTGACCTCACTCTTTTCGCTTGGCGTAGGGGCTGTACGATACGAAGAGTAGCCGCTATGAAGGTCTGCCATCATTCGTTTCAAGTCGTTTATATCGCTACGCATATCGAACAATATCTTATACAACAACTCTCGCTCGGAGTTCATATCTTCTACCTTTGCCGACTGCGTAACGCTCGGCGATGCAGCCGAAGATTCGTCCACAAGATACTTCGCAAGTACTTGTGGCGAGATATCGCGCGACTCCTCGATGGCCGAAATCTGCTCTGCCACATTTTTTAGTTGGCGGATATTGCCACGCCAATAGTAGTTTTCAAGCATTGTTCGAGCCTCATCGTTCAACGCAATGGCAGGCATTTTATATTGCACCGCCACATCCGCAGCAAAACGGCGGAATAAGAGGTGTATATCCTCGGGTCTTTCGCGTAACGCCGGCACAACAATCGGCACCGTATTGAGTCGATAATATAAATCCTCGCGGAAGCGACCATCGGCAATAGCTTTCATCAAATTGGAATTCGTGGCCGCCACAACGCGAACATTTGTCTTCTGCACCTTGGCAGAGCCTACGCGCATAAACTCACCCGTCTGCAACACTCGCAACAAGCGCACCTGCGTTGCAAGCGGAAGTTCGCCAACCTCGTCAAGAAATATCGTACCTCCGTCAGCCTCCTCGAAGTAGCCTTTACGCGCCTCTATTGCGCCCGTAAATGCCCCTTTCTCGTGACCAAACAACTCCGAGTCAATCGTACCTTCGGGTATTGCTCCGCAGTTTACGGCAACATATTTATTATGTTTGCGAGCCGAATGGGCGTGAATAACCTGCGGGAAAAACTCCTTTCCTACACCACTCTCACCCGTTACCAAAACGGTCAAGTCGGTCGGAGCAACACGCAAAGCGACCTCCAACGCTCTATTCAGAAGCGGAGAGTTGCCTATTATTCCAAATCGTTGTTTAACCGAAAGAAGTGCACTATTATCCATCTTTTCTACTCATTTACAATCTGTTCAGGCACTACACGCAGCGCATCCATTGCTGCATCATCGTCAGTAGCACCGAGATTAGACACATACCAACCGTAGCCTATACCCACCAATGCCGCCAACAAGATAATTATCGCCACTACCATCACCAAATCAACCTTTTTGCGAGGTTTTGCAGACTTTTTAGGCATCGCAAGAGTCGCAGGGGTTTCATTATCGCCATCTATACTCTTATTCTCGTTTTCAGTTTTCCGTTTTAATCCTGCTGCGCAGGCTTTTCCTCCTCGCGGCTCGGCATAGTGCGCAAGCGCCCTCTGCCCTCGCTCCGCAGCGTCGGGTCCGTTTTCCGTTTCCGAAACCTGTTTCGGAATGTACGGTGTCTGCTTTGGCAGCTCACCCTCCACCAACGGATATAGACGCAGAGCCTTTGTATCGGGTTCTAAACGAAGTATTCCGACACCCTCCAAGCGATAGTAGCCATACTGTTCCAACTCGTGACGCACCTCGAAAATAAAGCGATCTATAACTATCGCCGCCTCCATCTCCGTCAATCCGCGATCACGCAACAGCGAAGCGAGAACGCCATCGTCAGCACTTAGCAGGTTGGAAAAGAGGTATTCGCCCGACTCCTTCACCATAAAAGCTCCGAAGGCAGGTACTACCAATCTGTGATTGGAACGCAAATATTCTGCTATAACCTCTACTACAATATCCACTTTTGCCATAACGACTGCGACATTGTTTATATTATTTACGCTTTGCCTCTATTA
Source organism: Alistipes sp. (assembly GCA_045540675.1). Lineage (GTDB taxonomy): Bacteria > Bacteroidota > Bacteroidia > Bacteroidales > Rikenellaceae > Alistipes. The sequence goes on from JAZQHQ010000038.1 coordinate 17,316, forward strand.
CAGAATCAATGTATGCCTTAATCTTCGGTTTTGGGTCTTCCCAGCCCTCCGGCTTGATAACTTTGTTGTCCTTTGGATTGTAATGTGGTTTTCCATCGGGCCACAATTTCGCCATATTGGCCTTCTGCACGATGTCGAACAACTCGTCAGCCTCCAAGCCCATCTCAACCATTGTTCCGAGAGCAAAGTACATCAAGTCAATCATTGCATCTGCCTGCTCGTAGATATCATCTGCAATCAAGAATTCGGCAACCTCCTCGTTCATCCACTTTGCACGGCTCAAAGCACGCTTTTTTGCAATCATCACGGGCTGTTCTGCTACCGGATGTCCAAATTTCTCGTGAAATTCCTTCACATCATTCCATTCCTTCCTCATGGTTTTATCCTCTATTTATTTTTAATTTTCTTATCGCTACACAACGAACGGGGACCTTTATCCCATTTTATATCAAGGTGCAAAGATACAAAAAAGTTTTACTTTTTATGCTTTGTTTAGGACTTTTTATTATTTTTGCAAAAATTATAACATCAAAAACTATTTTTTTCTATGAAAAAAGCCCTTCTATTTTTAGGTGCATTGGCATTAGTTTGGTCTGCGCAAGCAAAAGATCACTCTATCTCGACGCCTAATTCCACTATGATTATCTCCGCATCGGAAGGTAACGCACCACTCTTTCTATACTATGGCTCGCGCGCCGAGGTTAGCGATGTAAAGGCTGCTGGTAGAACTCTCAGCAAACAAGAGGCGTACCCGGCTTACGGTACCCATTGCGACCAGCCTTTCGCTTCGCTCGTAAAACAGCACGATGGCGACAACGCGGTGAAACTCGTTGTAGAGAGTGTATCGGAGAAGAAGGAGGGCAATATCACCACGCTTTCGCTCTTATTGCGCGATGTTGCACACCCCACTCTTGCCGTAAAATTGAACTATTCGGCATACTCGGACTGCGACATCATAAAGATGAATGCCGAGTATATCAACGAGGGTAAGAAGCCTGTCGTATTGCAGAAATACATGTCGGCAGTACTCCCTATTCAGTCGGACAACTGCGTATTACTCCACCTTGACGGCACATCGAAAAATGAGTGCAACGAGCATATAGAGCCTCTGACAAACGGCACCCGCATTATTGCAACACAAAATGGCTCACAGGTGGCAAAGCACGAGAATGCATCATTTATGCTCGGTCTTGATGGCCGCCTTGACGAAACAAATTGTCCCGTAGTTGCAGGAACTCTTGTATGGATGGGCAACTTCCACTTCGAGTTCCACAACACGCTCAAAACCAAAGCCAACACGCTATTCATGGGAGGTATCAACCCTGTGGCAAGCGACTATACATTGGCTGCCCACAAAACACTTGTAACACCAGAAATGGTATTTGCCTACTCTAACGACGGTAAGGGCGGCGTTAGTCGCACACTCCATCGTTGGGCTCGTAAGTACCAAATTCTCGATGGTACGAAAGAAGTCGGATCGTAGCCATGTCG
>JAZQHQ010000039.1:0-41028 GCA_045540675.1 Alistipes sp.
GGAACGCCCGCCCCCAGTAACCCCAGAAAACTCGCGCCTTGACAAGCGACAGAGAACGGAAAACGGAAAACAGAGAACGGAAAACTAAAAAGCAGCATTTTTATACAGCATAACAAACCTAATTTTATTAATTAAAAACTAACAAGGATGAAAAATTTGACAAAAATTTTCATGATGGTTGTGGCGGGAATGTTCGCATTCTCTTGCGTTACAGACACAACCAACGACATCAATCCTGAACTTGGTTTGGGTGATGTCAAAGGTGAGACTTCGCTTACCGTTTCACTGGAAGAGTCGCGTACTCATCTCGGTGAGAAGGTAGGCAATCTCTACAAGCTCCTTTGGAGCGAAAACGATGTTATCACCATCAATGGTGTGGCATCTACCGGTATCACTATTATGGAGGATAATCCGTCTGCTGCGAAGTTTACATTTGCAGAGCCCGGTGTTACTCGTCCATTCTGCGTAGTCTATTCTGCTCCTTCGGCAGTTGTTGCCGAGGAGGGTAGCGAAGGCGAAACTGGCGAAAGCGAGCCTGAAACCCCTGCGGCGACTACCGTTTACCCTGTAACCTTCTTGGCTACTCAGAGCTGGGTTAATGGTACTTTCTGCGAGGGCGCAGCTCCGATGTATGGCTATGGCGAGGCTGTGGCTGAGGGCGAAGATGTTCCTGCTATCGAGTTGCAGCACCTTGTTGGTGTTTTGCGCATTGCTCCAAAGGGCAATGTAACTTTGACAAAGCTCGATGTTGTTGCTCAAACCGGTACTATCGCCGGTGATTACACCGTTGATTGCACCAATGGTGCTTTGACTCCTGTGGCTAACACTTCTAACAAGGTTACTGTCGATTTCGGCACAGGTTTGGAGCTCAACGCCGAGACCGAAACCCCAATCTATGTAACCGTTCCTGCTGGCAGCTACGGAACATTCCTCGTTACTTTGCACACCGCAACTGACAAGATGACCGTTAAGTTCAACAGCGATGTTAAGCCTATCGCAGTAGGCAAGGTGCGCGAGTTTACTCCTTTCACCTACGAGGCTAACGAGCTTGATAGCGAAGGTGACTACTTGATTGATAGCGAGGATGCTCTCGTTAAGTTCGCGAAGGGTGCTTCGTCATTCTATCCTCACACCACTGCAAAGGTGGTTGCCGACCTCAATATGTCGAATATTTCGGCAGAGGATATGAAGTACTTCCCTATCGAGGGCTTCGGTGCTTACACCTTCGATGGTGGTCGCAACGAGGGTTACACTATCAGCAACCTCACTACCCCTTTGTTCGGCTCTACTGCTGCAACTATCCAGAATGTGGAGTTGACCAATGTAAATATCACTGTTACCGACCTCGCAAAGTCGGGTGCTATTGTCTGCGAGTTGTATGATGGTCAGTTATTGAACTGTAAGGCAACAGGTAAGATGACTATCAACTCTACTGTTGCACCTGCAAGCTACTCAAATCAGTACAACGACCTCTGCTATGGAGGTTTGGCTGGATATGTCAGCGCATCTACCGTAAAAACTTGTACCAACGACATTGACCTCACTCTCACTTCGTTCTGCGCTGCCGATAAGACCATCAAGGCTACTGCAGGTGGTGTTATCGGAGGTATTGCCGACCTTTCGCATTGTAATGGTCTGGTAAACGATGGTAAGATTGTTTACAATGGTACTACACAAAAGGGAAATACCTATATCTCGGGTGTTATCGGTAAGGAGAATACCGTAAGTGGTAATGGTGCTTTTGCAGAGTTGTCTAACTGTACCAACAACGAGACTATCGAGACCACTTCGACAAGTGTATGCGGTGGAAGTCTTCTCTTGTCGGGTATTACAGGTGCTGCTCCTCAATGTGACGAGGTTACTTGTAACCTTTTGAAGAATAATGGCGCTATCACTCACAATGGAGAGAGTGCAGGCCTTTCTATTGCAGGTCTTATCTCTTATGAATCGACTGTTTATGCATTGACAAATTGCGAGAATACCAAGGAGTTGAAGGTTGCAGACGGAGCAACAACAACCTCCATCATCATAGGAGGTTTGCTCGCAGGTGCAACTACAGCAGAAAAGGTAGAAACTTGCAAGAATACAGGTGATATCACTCTTGGTGCAAATGCCGAGGGAGGAACATCTGCTTATTTGGGTGGTCTTGCCAGTCGAGAGTTGGTAGTAGAAACTATTACCGGTTGTAGCAATGAAGGTGCTATCTCCATTGCGAATAATGCACATGTAACAATCGCAACTGTCGCAGGTCTCGTTGCTGGTAGAGTAAGTAGTTCTAGCGTTTATGGTTTGGTTGTCAATGGCAGCATGAGCAATTGCCATAATACTGGTAATGTTTCGATCGGCGATGGTATCTCAATGACGGGTATTGCGGCAATAGCAGGAGTATCTATCAATCTCACTGCTTCAACATCAACTCCTACCGTTACCAATTGTACTAATAAAGGTACAATTACTGTTGGAACTATTACTAATGAAACTGGCACAGGTAATTCCGATCGTCTTTTGACTGGTGGTGTATTCCATGGAGTTTATGCGGGAACTATATCAGAGTGCTACAACTATGCCGAGGGTATCACAACCGTAGGAACTGCTGCTTGGACAGCACGCTATATGATTGGCGGATTGTTCGGTTATATCGGACAAACAGGTGCAATCACTGATCAGGTCATCACAATTACTGATTGCCAGAACTTTGCTGCAGTTAATGTTGCGCCAACCGGCACAATCGGATCGGCTCAAATTGGAGGCTCGACCAGCGAGGCTTATGCTGCTGCTACTGATCCTATTAGTTCAGTTGTTCTTACACGAGTTAACAATAGCGGTGCTATCACAGTAAGCGGAAGCTACTCATCGGGAGGATTCCCTCGTATAGGAGGTCTTTTGGGTATATCTAATATGCCTCCATTGGAGTTGAAAGAGTGTGTAAACTCGGGAACTATTACACTTGCAACAACAGGAACAGGTCAGAAGAAGGTTGGCGGACTTGTAGGTTGTGATACTAATAAAGGTGCATTCAAAATCACCAGCTGTGAGAATAAGGGCAATATCAACATCACAACTGTCGTAGCAAGCCTTCGTGCAGGAGGTATCTTGGCATCAAACGATAATGCCAGCCCTGTTACCATCACCGGCACAACAAATACCGGAAATATCACTTTGAGTGCTGAGCAGACGGCGACAGGTAATTCGTATGCTATTGGTGGTATCATCGGATATAATGATCAAGAAAATCTTACCATCAGCAACTGTACCAATGGTGCTATAAGCAATACGGGTGTTATCGATACCACAAAGGGTGCTATCACTCTTGGTAAGGCTCCGGGAGGAAGCGGTGTTGCAGGTATTGCTGGCTATCTAGCATTGGCACAAGAGATTACTTCATGTATCAACTACGGAACTATCAAGCAACAAGGAGATAGTGCAACTCCTCGTCTTGGCGGTATCGTAGGTTATCATACTACAGGAAATCTAACTATTGGCAGTTGCGAGAATCATGGTGCTATTGTAAACGAGGGTATTGTATCAACGGCTTTACATTTGGGAGGTCTTGTAGGATCATACGCGCCTGCTGCAACTCTCACCGTTACAGGCTCGAAGAATACAGGTAGCGTTATTTGTGCCGGTGTGCAGACCGTATCGGTAGCAGAATACCGATTTGGTGTTGGAGGTATTGTCGGATATACCGCTGGTAATACCAACACCATCAGCAACTGTACAAATGGTTTCATTAGCGATGAGAATGTGATTGACGATACAAAGGGTGTAGTTACCATAGGTCAGGCAATCTCCGGTTTGGGTCTTGGTGGTATTGTAGGTTGCAGTACTACGGCTATCGGAATAGCTACCTGCAAGAACTATGGTCATGTCTCGCAAACAGGTCAAGGTGGTAATAGTAAGGCTATCCGCGCTCATATTGCAGGTATCTTGGGTGTTGGTTCTGCCGGCAATGTAACTATCACTTCGTGCGAGAACTACGGCTTGGTAGAGTATGGCACAGCAACAATTAAACATCGTGTTGATGTTGCAGGTATTACCGCAACAACAATTGACGCTGGAACTAACACTATCAGTGGCTGTAAGAATGGTGGTACAATTAAGTTTGGTGCATCATCTAATCAAGAGATCTGCGTTGCAGGTATAGTTGGTTGTCCACAAGGCACTACCATCGTAGAGAATTGCGAAAACCTTGCAACAGCCGTTATCTGGGGTGCAGGTACTTGTTCTACTGCTTTCGATATCGCAGGTATTGGAGGTGGTCCTTCGGGTGCAACAACACAGTTTATCAGCTGTATTAACCGTGGTCTTATTAAGCAAACTCAAACGAGTGGAGGAAACACCAATGTCGGAGGTATTGTTGGCTACGGATACAGCTTTGGCAAGATGGAGAAGTGCGAAAACTACGGACAACTCGAAATTGCAGGTTCGACAGGCGCTGTTTATGCTGGCGGTCTTGTAGGTTATTTGCGTCAAACTACGAAATCCGCTAACACCGAAATTCGCAACTGTGTAAATAGAGCAAATCTCACCTTTGCAGGTAGTGCTGGCAGTAATTATGCTGGAGGAGGTGCATTCGGATTGGCTACAACCGATGCAAGTCCAAAGGCAGAGTTGATAATCGAGAATGTTCACAACCTTGGAAACCTCACCTACAATTGTACATACAAAACTCATTATTTTGGTGGTATTGTAGGCTTCTTGCAGCGCACAACAAATATCAGCAGTTGCCAGTGCTGGTGTTATGTTAATCCTGATGCTGTTGACAAATTCGGTTGGATTTCGGGTACTGCGCGTTCTGACACTGCAACGGTTTCCAATTGTCAGATCGGTGGTGGACAGGAAGCATTTAGCGAAGAGACAGAAGAGATGGTTTCTGAGACCTTAATCAAAGCGGGCAACTTCCACGAGTATATCTATTTAAACCGTGATAACACGGAGGTTGATGGTTGCTCTGCATTGACATCGAAGCCGACAATTGATGTACAAACCGAGGCTGCAAACTAATGGGAAAGGATTGTTTAACGATTAAAATTCAGATGATTATGAAAAAGAATATAATGTTGAGCTATACCGCTCCCGAGGTTGAAATTTATGAGGTTGTTGCCGAGCGTGGCTACGGCGATAGTGCTCTCCTTCCGGGTTTCGGAAGCGAAGGTGACGACTTCGTAATTTATTAATGGAAGTTCTTTTACTTCAAGATTTAGTTAAAAATAAGGGGCTGAGCGGAGAAGAAATTCTCCGCTTGGTTTTTGTATGTGATGGTTCGATTTTTCGGCAAAAGATGGGCAAAGTTTTGTGAAATAATTAAAAATGGTTACCTTTGTTTTCATAAACATCTAATTTCCAACTATACAAATGGCTGAATTCAACAAGTATCGCTCGATTTACTCGCACGACGAGTTGATGGAGCGTCTGCGCAAATTGAAGCACTTTGCGCTCGATATGGACGGTACAATCTACCTCGGAACAACCCTCTTCCCTTATACAAAGGCGTTTTTGGGCGGAGTGAAGGAGATGGGATTGAACTACTCGTTCCTCACTAACAACCCTTCGGCTGGTATTGCCGACTACCTCGCAAAGTTGGCAAAGCTCGGCATCGAGGCTACTCGCGAGGAGATGTACACCACCTCCATCGCTACAATCGACTACATCAAAACCCACTACCCCGAGGCAAAGCGACTCTTCCTGCTCGGCACACCTTCGATGGTGGCAGAGTTCGAGAAGGCGGGCTTCATCTCGACCGCCGATTCGGCTGACGATGTTCCGGATGCAGTGGTTGTCGCATTTGACAAAACCTTGCAATACGACCGTCTTTGCCGTGCTGCGTGGTGGATTTCGCAGGGATTGCCTTATGTTGCTACAAACCCTGACCGCGTATGCCCTACCGACCAAAAGGTTGTGTTGGTGGATTGCGGCTCTATCTGCGAGTGCTTGGCACACGCAACAGGTCGCCGTCCCGACATTACGCTCGGAAAACCGGACCCCAATATGCTCTCTGGTATTCTCGGTCGCTTCGGCTATGAGGCTGACGAGGTGGCAATGGTGGGTGACCGCATCTACACCGATATCGAGATGGCGCACAATGCAGGTGCTTTCGGAGTATTGGTGCTTTCGGGCGAAACAACCCTCGAAGTGTGCGATGCAGCACCAAAGCAGCCACACCTTGTTTGTGACAGCATCGAGGTCTTGGGCGAACTCGTAAAAGAGGCTCACGGATTGAAATAACGGAGAACTGACGCAGCGGAGCGAGTGCAGAGGGCAAACTTGTTTGCACTATGCCGAGCCGCAAGGAAGAAAAGACTGCGAAGCAGGATTAACGGAAAACGGAGAACGGAAAACGGAGAACGGAAAACTAATTTTGCATTTTGCATTCTGAATTCTGAATTCTGAATTAAAACTCTCGTCTAAAACTATAAACCTATGGATACTCAAACTCAAAAAAGATTTAAGATTTGGCAGTGGCGCACAATCATCGTGACGATGCTCGGCTACGCCTTCTTCTACTTTGTTCGCAAGAACTTCTCATTTGCAATGCCCGGATTGGCTGCCGAATATGGCATTTCGAACACATCGTTCGGTATTGTAATGACTATCGTGGGACTTGTGTATGGCTTCTCACGCTATTTCAACGGCATCTTGGCGGACCGTATGAATGCTCGCTATCACATGTCGATAGGTCTTGCACTTTGCGCCTTGGCGAGCCTCTCGTTTGGCTTTATGCCTCACATTCTCGGCATTTCGATTGGCAAAGCACCACATATCCTAATCGTTGCTTTTGCCATTTTGCTGGTGCTGAACAACATCTTTCAAGGTAGTGGCTTCCCTCCTTGCGCACGACTTTTATCGCACTGGATTCCTCCGCACGAATTGGCTACAAAGCAGTCGGTTTGGAACACCTCGCACTCTATCGGAGCGAGTGTATTGGCAATCCTCTGCGGATTTATCATGGCAAACATGGGAACAGACCTTAGCAACTCGCAACAAGATGTCGAGAAGATAACCAAGAACTATGTTACTACCCTCTTCAAAGATGATGTCAAAAAATCGAGCGAGGATATCAACAAGGTAATTAAGGTCTGTGAGCCGGAGCAGGTTGAAGATGGCTATATTGTAGATGTTGTCTATACCTTGAAGGCTTCCCCCGAGAAGCAGGATACCCTTACCTACAACTTCTCGAATGAGAAATTTATCGCTGTAAAAGAGGCGGTAGATAAGGCAAAAGAGGAGGGAAAGGAGATTAGCAACTCGGAGATTGCCGAGGAGTGCGGTATTGACAAGGCACAAGCAAGAGCAACACAAGCCATTGTTACACGCTCGGAGCATACGGGGGCTTGGCAATGGGCATTCTGGTTGCCGGGTATAATAGCCCTGCTCGGAGCGTTGGGGTTGTTCGTATTTCTGCGTGACACACCAAAGTCGGTGGGATTGCCGGAATTGGAGAGTGCCAAAACCTCGTTGGATAGTGATGCACCTATTGATGAGAAGGCTCGCAAAGCCTTTGCAATGAAGATGGTATATAAAAACCCTATTATTTGGGGGTTGGCGTTTGCAAACTTCTTCGTATATGTGGTTCGATTCTCTGTGCTCGACTGGGGTCCGAAGTTCTTGACCGAGGCGTGTGGTATGTCGTATGGCAAGGCAGGTGTTACTGTTGCAGCATTCGAGATTATGGCGATTGTCGGAACACTCGTTGCAGGCTGGGTAACAGACAAGTTCTTTGCAGGTCGCGCTCACCGCACCTGTTTGTGGTGTATGGTTGGAGCAGGCATAGCAATGGGAACATTCTACATGTTCTACCTCAATCCTGGAATTGCTCCCGATTGGGCATTAATCGGAGTTTTGGCAATGGCGGGATTCTTTATCTACGGTCCACAGGCGTTGATTGGTATTGCCGCTTCTAATCAGGCAACCAAGAAGGCTGCGGCAACAGCAAATGGTTTGGTCGGTATCTTTGGTTACCTCTCGACTGCTGTTTCAGGTTTTGGCATCGGTTGGTTGGCTGACCACTATGGTTGGAACTATGTATTTATTGGCGTTATAGCCATGGCAATAGTCGGCATTTTGATATTCATGTCGCTTTGGGGCGTAAGCCGTGATGGATACGAAAAGGCTAACAATTAAAATTTCTAATACAATGAAAAAACTTCTTATTATTTTGGCGGTATTGGTAATGGGTATCTCTACCGCAGAGGCGCAGAAGGTGCGCATCATGTCGTACAACGTTAAAAATGGTGGCGGCATGGATGGTATCAAGGATATCAAGCGTTGTGGCGACCTTGTTCGCGAGACACAACCCGATGTTGTGGCTGTTCAGGAGGTGGACAGTATAACCCGCCGAAACAAGTTCTATGTTCTCGGCAAAATGGCAGAGGCTGCTGGTGGCTACCATGCATACTTTGGTCCAACAATTCCACATGGTGGAGGAAAGTATGGCATCGGCGTATTGTCGAAGGAACCTGCTCTTTCGGTTAAATTCCACCGTCTGCCTTGTCCAAAAGAGCCACGAGGCTTGCTCGTTGTGGAGTTCAAAAAATACTATCTGCTCTGCACACACCTCTCGTTAAGTGAGCCATATAGAGTTGAGTCGGCGGGTATTATCAAAGATGTTGTTTCGAAGTTGGATAAACCGGCATTTATCGCAGGAGATATGAATGCACGACCCAACTCTGCTCCTATCGCTGCATTCAAGGAGTATGCTACATTGCTGAGCGATGATGGCAAATATACATTTCCTTCTGACGACCCTCGTATCTGCATCGACTACATCTTCGGCGTAAATGGCACATTCAAGGTGTCGAAATATCATGTATTTTATGACAGTTTGTTCTCCGATCATCTTCCTATATATGTAGATGTAAAGGTTGGCAAGGCTAAAAAGAGTAAAAAATAATGGCAGATAACTATCTCGGTCGAAAGATGGAGGAGTACGAGGCGCAGAAATGCGCCTCGGTGCGTACTCGCAGAGTATCGTTGATGTCGCTATTGGCGAAAAATCGCTCGACACGCGGTTTCGATACCTCGTTTAAGGTGCGCTACGACCAACTTGTTGCACTTGTCGAAGCTGCTCGCCTTGCTCCATCGGCTCGCAACCAACAAATATTGCGCTTTCGCCTTGTCACGGCAGAGGAGGCTCACCTTGTTCTGCCTCATATTAGGCTTGGGGCGGCACTGCCCGAACTAAATCTCCCTTTGCCTAACACCGAGCCAAACGCCTTTATTGTGATTTGCTCGGAGAAGGAGAGCCGATATGTGGATATGGATATGGGTATTGCAACACAGACAATGTTGCTCCGCGCGGTGGAGATGGGGCTGAATGGAGTCTGCATTGCTGCATTTGACCGCGATGCTGTGCGCGAAGCTCTAAATCTATCCCTCGCTCCGCAACTTATTTTGGCAATAGGTCGCTCGGCAGAGCGTATCGAAGTTGTAGATATCGCCGAGGGCGAAAGCACAACATACTACCGCAAAGACGGAACACACTTCGTTCCGAAACTACGCAGCGAGGAGTTGATACTGAAATAAAAAGCGTAACAAAATGACATACGCTGCTTTCCGATTACATCAATCGCTTTATCAGTGAAAATAGTCGGTAAGGCATATATCGGAACGGAACATCAATCTTTGTGGTTGTTGTAACAACCGATTTACGATGCGAAAAGGTCCTGAAACTCTCCTCGCCATGATATGCCCCCATGCCCGAATTGCCAACTCCTCCAAACGGAACATTTTCGTTGGCGATATGCATGATTACATCGTTTAAGCAAGCACCACCGGAAGATGTACGGTGCAATACCTCCTCTCCCTTGTCGGTCGAGCCGAAATAGTACAACGCAAGAGGTTTTTCGCGCTCGGTAACGAATTTTATAGCCTCCTCCGTATCGGAGAAGGTCAAAAGCGGAAATATAGGTCCAAAAATCTCCTCCTGCATGACGGGAGCCGAAGGTGAAACATTATCCAAGAGCGTTGGCTCGATAAATCGCTCCGCCCTATCATATCCGCCACCAAAGCGAATAGCCCCATTGTCGAGGTATCCTATCAAGCGGTCAAACGCCTTGTCCGACACGATGCGGACAAAGTGTTTTGTCTTTTGCGGTTTGCGACCGAGTAGCGAACGGAACGCCTTGCGCAGCTCCTCCACAAACGCCTCCTTAATATCCTGATGAACAAGCAGATAGTCGGGGGCAATACAGGTTTGACCTGCATTTAGAGATTTGCCCCACGCAATACGCTTGGCAGCAACTTTAATGTCCGCCTCTTTATCGACAATACAAGGGCTCTTTCCTCCGAGTTCGAGCACTACGGGGGTGAGATTTTTCGCAGCAGCCTCCATCACCTGACGACCAAGAACGGGACTACCCGTAAAGAAGATAAGGTCAAATCGCTCCGCCAGAAGTGCGCGATTGACATCGCGGTTGCCCTGCACGATAGCGATATAGTTGTCATCGAAGGTGTCATCAATCATCTGTTCCAACACCTGCGCCACATTTGGCGTGTATGGCGAAGGTTTCAATATGGCGGTACAGCCCGCCGATATTGCTCCGACAAGTGGATTCAATAAAAGTTGTACGGGGTAGTTCCAAGGAGCGATGATAAGGGTGTTTCCAAGTGGCTCGCTCAACACCTTCGAGCGCGAAGGAAACATCTTCAACGAGGAGTTGTGTCGCTCGGGTGCAGCCCACGAAGAGAGGTGTTTGAGATGATTCTTAATCTCCCCAAGCAAGATGCTTATCTCGGTCATATACGCCTCTTCGTATGATTTATGAAGGTCGTGCCACAACGCCTCGGTAAGGGGGCGTTCCCACTTATGCAACGCATCGAGCAGACGCTGTAACATCTCCTTGCGAAACTTCAAATCGAGGGTTACACCACTACGGAAGTAGTGGCGTTGCGCCTCTATGGTCGCCTTGATATACTCTATCGAACTATTCTCTACTGCCATTAGTTACCGTGTTTTTTAAGAATTTTAGCCTCCGATTGTTTCAACTCTTTCAAGTTGTTCAAAACCAACTTCGAGAACTCCTCCCACGGGTAGAATGGGGCAGTCTTACACTTTATCGGCAGAGTTGCATCGCGCTCGTTGATAAGCGAACGAACAAGAACCTTGCCCGACTTATCGCGATAGAGGATAATCTGCAAATTGGCTGCCATAGGGACATATACACCGTGATTAAAAGATGTTGTTGCTACCTCTAAATCCTCGTTCCACTGTGGCACACAACCATCGTAACCGATAACCGAGAGGAGAGGTCCGACATACGAATCGTGCGTAAAACGGAGGTTTGCATTATTCGGATTTTTGCCCTTGATAGCCTCGTTTCCCTTATTGAGAATATCGAGAAGCATCGTCTCCATGTGCGACTGTCGAGCCTCGACATATTCGTTGCCACGACCAATACTAAGGTTGAGCCAATGACTCGTCTGATAGACATACATAAAGTACAAATCATCGAGCGAAAAGAGGCGATTCAACAACTCCCTATCACCCAACTCAAAGTTCTCGCCAAAGAGCAGCGTGATGAACGAGTAGCGCAAAACTCTTGTTCCACTCTTTCCGCCACACTCCCCAATGAGTCTATCTCCATCGGTAGATATTCTTGCAAGGAAATTCGAGGCATCATACTCGCGCTCCCACGCTTTGCGGACCTTTGTCCACTCTCCATGGTCGTGGTAATCCTTGCACAACTCCTTTGCTCTCTCCGATACGGCGGGATTATTTGCCAATGGGCGCACAATCCACAATTCACTTGCACGCGCCTGCTGATGTACCATAATTTTAGGATTCTTCTCCTTTATCGCATCGTTGAAAGCCACCATCGACAACAAACAGCGCAACGATGTACTCGACTTTCCCTCGATGGAGCCGCCATCGAAAACCTTGCCGAAGTGGTCGTAGGCACGATGCGCAATTCCGCGCCACTGAACAACGCCAAGTTCCGAAAGTTCGCCATCGCGTCCTGTTTGTGCCTTCAAAATCGCCTTTGCCCGACTGCGCAATAGCTCGCCATCTTTGGTCAAGATATTCACATTGTGAGCCTTATCAAGCATAGTACACAACTTCTTGAATCGGGAAGCCTTCTGCTCGTAGCGTGAGCCGTGACGACCTACCAGCGTAAAGTAGAATGGCTCGAAACCTTCGGGTGCAGCTGCTATCTCGCCAAACGGAATACCCGGGTAGGTTGATGCCACCGGATAGGCGAGATTCGGGTATTTAGCGAGGCTATCACGGATAGCCTTTGGTGATTGGGCAAATGCGACTACAACAACAAGTAGTGCAAGGATAAGTGTAGAAAGTCGTTTCATTTTTATAGTAGTATTAGTAATACAAATATAGACAATTTTTGTAACTTTGCATACTGAAAAGAGATAAATGGTATGTCAAAATCACAAATTCTACGCCGTCAATTTCTTGCAAATGTGGCTCAAACCTCGCCCTCGCCAATGTTGGTCGAGGTGGAGCGTGCCGAGGGAGTATTTTTCTACACGCCCGAAGGGAAGCGCTATTTCGACCTTGTATCGGGTGTCTCGGTAAGCAATGTCGGACACGCTAACCGCGATATTGTCGAAGCGGTAAAAAATCAAGCCGAGCGCTATATGCATATTATGGTCTATGGCGAGATGGTCGAGCGACCACAAGTTGAGTATGCCGTAGAGATTGCCGAGGCGTTACCTGCGCCATTGGATAGCGTCTATTTCCTCAATTCGGGAGCCGAGGCTGTCGAAGGGGCGTTGAAGTTGGCAAAACGATATACACACCGTACCGAGATGATTTCGATGCGCCGCGCCTATCACGGCTCTACGCACGGAGCAATGAGTATGATGGGAGAGCCCGAAGGCGAGGAGTGGAAAAATGCTTTCCGCCCACTATTGCCAGACTGTAAGGCGTTGGATTTCAACTCGTTTGACGACCTGCAACAGATAACCGAAAAGACCGCTTGTGTATTGTGTGAGCCGGTGCAGGGCGAGGCAGGTGTGCGACCTCCGAAGGAGGGTTATTTGCAAGCGTTGCGCAAGCGATGCGATGAGGTTGGTGCTCTGCTTATCTTCGATGAGATTCAGACTGGAATGGGGCGTACGGGCGAGATGTTCGCTTGTGCAAAATATGGCGTAACGCCCGATATCGTCTGTCTTGCAAAGGCGTTTGGCGGAGGTATGCCACTTGGAGCGTTCGTTTCATCGAAAGAGATTATGGACTCGTTGCAGGATAATCCGACTCTCGGACACATCACAACCTTTGGCGGACACCCCGTATGTTGTGCTGCCGGTTTGGCGGCATTCCGCTACCTCAAAAAACACAATGTTGTCGCTGATGTCGAGCGCAAAGGTGCCTTATACGAGGATTTATTGAATAATCACCCTGCCGTAGTTGAGATTCGCCGCAGCGGATTGTTGTTGGCTGTGGAACTCGGCTCGGAAGAGCGACTATTCCGCGTTATGGAGCTCTTCAAAGAGGAGGGTATTTTGAGCGATTGGTTCCTCTACTGTGCAACGGCATTCCGCATATCTCCTCCGCTTGTAATATCCGATGATGAGATTCGCGAGAGCGTGGAGATTATTCGCCGGGTACTCGATAAATTGTAATCTGTTTTCCAAATGACCGCGCTGCTAACCCTTGCAACGATTACGCTCTATCTCGCACTGCTATTTTTTGTGGCGCGTAGGTCAGGGAGCAATCACAACAACCACTTTACAGGTGGTCATAATCAGGCGTGGTGGATTGTTGCATTGGCTATGGTGGGAGCACCTATGACGGGCATCACCTTTATCTCTGTGCCGGGAGCAGTGGGTATTTCGGGCTTCTCCTACCTGCAAATGGTCTTGGGTTTTGTGGTAGGCAGTGTAATAATCGCCTATTGGTTGATACCTCTCTACTATCGCCACAATGTAACCTCTCTCTACGAATATCTCGACAGCCGTTTTGGGATATGCAGCCATCTTGCAGGGGCTTGGTTATTTCTTCTGTCGAAGGTGGCAGGGGCATCGTTGCGAATATTTGTGGTGTGCGCGGTTATTCAACAGCTCTTATGTAACGCTATCGGCGTGCCTTTTGTCGTCACCGTGGCTGTTTTTATGCTGCTTGCGTGGCTTTATACCTATCGCGGAGGTGTAGGTGCGGTTGTATGGACAGATGCACTAAAAACTGTATGTATGGTATTATGCGCGGTGTTGTGTGCGGTGTTTCTGCTCCGAGAACTTGACCTCTCTGCTGTGAAGGCGGCAAAAAATGCTTACGATAACGGCTTGACAAAGCTGTTTTTCTTCGATGATATAGACTCCTCGCGCCACTTTGCAAAGATGTTCTTGGCAGGAGTCTTTATGATTGTTGCGATGACCGGATTAGATCAAGATATGATGCAACGCGCATTGAGTAGTCGCACCCAAAAGTCTGCTCAACGCAACATCGTTCTTGCCTCGTTGTTACAAGCGGTCGTCATTACGATGTTGCTCTCGGTCGGAGCGTTGCTCTACCTCTACCTTGGAATGAATGGTCTTGCAGTGGCAAAACCCGATGAGGCGTTCGCCTTTGTCGCTACGCGCGAGGGAGTGCCCGCAATAGTTGCGATTTTATTGGTTTTGGGCATTTTCGCAGCATCGTTCTCGGCAACGGGAGGTGCTATGACTGCTCTGACCACATCGTTTATGGTCGATATTGTAAAGAATAAATCTATCTCCTCTCACGCTCGTCAATGGCTACACTTTGCAATAGCTGTTGTAATGCTCCTCGCAGTGTTGGCGTTTGAGAGATGGAGTACCGAGAGTACGATAGACCTCTTCTACCGCCTTGCAAGTTACACCTATGGTCCATTGCTCGGAATGTTTGCCTTTGGGGTGTTGTCGGTACGGAAGGTGCGTGACAGATTTGTACCCGTAGTGGTTGTGGCTGCACCTCTGTTATGCGCCCTTTGTGACCACTTCTCGGAGAGACTGTTTTGCGGTTATCAGTTTGGCTTCGAAATAGTAGTTCTCAATGCCGCACTGACAACAGCAGGACTTTGGATAATCTCTAAACGATAATCCGATTAGCTAACAACCTCTTCGCCAAGATTAACCTTCGCAAACTTGTAGCCAAGGCGGTGCAACTCCATTGCCGCTCCGATACGGAACAAAACACGCGTTGTGCGGGCAAAGATGTAGAAAGCCTTGGTGCTTTGTGCTTCAACCTCCTCACGGCGGATATAGGTTATTGCGGTATTGGCACAGCGGCGCATCATATCCTCTATCTTCTGCGATGCCTCCTCTTCGAGCGATAATCCCAAGATATTTTGCAAAATATGCTCGTCCATATCGTCAAAACCCTCTGCTCCGTGCAGTGCCGAGTATGGCTCGGTGGCGTATGTTACCCAATCTTCGTCCCAGCGGTGTGCTACCGCCATTCCGACATATCCTGCCCACGCAATAGCGGCAGCAGGAAAGGCGTTCACTTGTGGTACGGCATCTGCCATATACTCGGGAGCGTACTCCTTCCAACGCTCATCAATATCCTCCGAAGAGAGGAGTGTAGCCGCCAACATATTGTGCGAGGTGCACAACTTCAACAACTCGCTTAGCAAGTTGTTTTCAAATGTATCGAAATACTCTGTCTGTTCCATAGTTTAGTTGTTTGCAAATCTATCTGTCACGGCTGCACAAGCGGCATCACCCGTAATATTGAGTACCGTTCTAATCATATCGAAGATGCGGTCGAGAGCATACAATAGTGGCAAACCCTCAATCGGAATACCCGCAGCCGCAAGCACTGCCACCACCATCAAAGTCGGTCCCGGAACACCCGCCTGACCAATGCTTCCGAGCGAAGCGGTAACGGTAATTGCGACATATTGCGCCATACCGAGTTCTATGCCATAGAATTGCGCAAAAAACATCGCTACAAGGGTGTAGTAAATCGCATTACCTGTCATGTTAATTGTTGCTCCGAGTGGCACCACAAAACCCGAAACCTGCTTCGAGAGACCCATATTGTCGCACGCTCCCATCGTCACAGGCAGTGTTGCCATCGAAGAGGCGGTCGAGAAGGCGACAATTTGTGGTCGCATCATCTCGCGAAAGAAGGTCTTAATGCCTACTTTCGAGAAGAAAATCACCGTCAGAGGATATATCAGCAAGCCCATAACTGCCACAGCCAACAGATCTACCCACAACAGATTTACAACCTTCAATAGAATATCAAAGCCGAATGTTCCCATCGCCTCCGCCATCAAGCCAAAGACGCCCAATGGAGCGACCAACATCACCTTACCAATACACCAAATCAAGGCTTCGAGCAGATAGTTCAAACCATTGATAACCTTCGTGCGTTTATCCTCTTTAATTGCAGCAATACCAAAACCGAGAAACAGACCAAAAACAATGATTTGCAAGATATTACCTTCTGCAAATGCCTGAATAGGGTTTGCCGGAATCATACCTATAACCGTATCCCAAAACGAGAGGTCTGTTGCTGCCGCCTGCTCGGTCGAAGCGTTTGCCATAATCGAGGCTATGCCCTCGGCACTCAATCCTGCTCCCGGCTTAAAAACAGCGCCCGCAACAATGGCGATAACAATAGACACAACTGTCGTGAGCAAGATATACAAAATGCTTGTAACACCTATTTTGCCTGCCGAATGGCTACTACCGAGTGATGCTGCACCTGAAATGATTGATACGGCAACCAATGGCACAACCAACATCTTGATTAGTTGAATGAAAAGAGCACCAAGCGGAGCAAACATCGCCGCCTTGTTACCCATTACAGCACCAACCACCACTCCTGCGACCATTGCCACAAGAATCCATAAGCCCAAGTTTTTCAGCAACTTCCTCATAACACCACAAAGGTAGTAATAATTAACAGAAAACCAACCCTTGCGAGGTTGGTTTTCACTGTCAAACAGATATTTTCTACAACTCTGTCTTCCACAAGCCGTGCAGGTTGCAGTACTCGTAAACAGCCACAGGTTTGCTGTCGCAAACACAGACTACCGCCTCCGGTTTATCGGTCAAATCGACACGGATACCACCCTTCTCGGTCTCGACATAGATAAAGGCGATATGGTGCTCCGGCTGCATCGGGTGAGCCACACTACCCACCTCGACTTTGATATGACAATCGTCAATACGAGTCACAACGGGAACATGCTTCTCGTTGCTAGCATCAACTGTATTAGGTACTAACTCCTGCATCTTCTCGCCGCAGCAAACCACAGGAACTTTCGAATCAACAACCTTCTGAATAACATTGCCACAATGAGGGCAAACATAAAATTTAGTAGCCATAGTATTTCAAGTTAAAAGTTAGAATTAAAAGTAGAGATTTTTTTCGTTTGTTAAAATGCCCATATCCAAGGCACAACCGAAAGTAGCAACAACACAAACAACACCGCATAAAGCGTTGTGCGCCAAGCACTGCTCTTGATGTGCTTTTTGAAGAAAGCATCTATTACCGACCAATGAAGCACGATATGCAGCACAAGCAATACGAGCAACACTACCCCTGCCCAAAGGTGGATATTTACCCACATACGGCGACCGCACCCCAATACCCACGATGCAGCCTCTCGCACCCACGCCTCGTGTGCGAATCGGCGCATAGGTGCAATAACTTTGATTACGATACCGCTAATGCTCGTAACCACTATTGCGAAAAACATCGCGAGGTCGATAATAATGTTTGTTTTTAACGAAGGTTTCATCTCTTTTCTGCATTTTTTGTTAATGCAAAGTTAATGCATATTTTAGGTTTTTGCAAATCAGAAATCTTTATCAAAGCATAGGCGAAACTGATATTATTGTCGTCAATATTTTTTTGATTTTTAGAAATTTTTATCTATCTTTGTATCGTATTGGCGACTTATGCGGAGGCAAAATCCCTCCCCCGATTTTTCGGGGGGGGGGATTTTGGGGTTTAATTATTTGACTTATAACGAGTTGCAAGCAGCAGAAAGCGGAAAACGGAAAACTAAAAAGCAACATTTTATACAGCATAACAAACCTAATTTTATTAACTAAAACTAACAGGAATGAAAAATTTGACAAAAATTTTCATGACGGTTGTGGCGGGAATGTTCGCATTCTCTTGCGTTACAGACACAACCAACGACATCAATCCTGAACTTGGTTTGGGTGATGTCAAGGGTGAAACAACTCTTACTTTCTCGTTGGAGGGGTCGCGTACCCAGCTCGGTGAGAAGGTAGGCGATCTCTACAAGCTCTTTTGGAGTGAGGGTGATAAGATTGCTGTAAATGGTCAGCCATCTATCACCATCTCTATCGAGGAGGATAATCCTGCTGCGGCTACATTCACATTTGATGAGCCGGGCGTTACTCGTCCTTACTGCGTAGTTTATCCTGCTCCGGAGGCTATGGCAATTACCGAGGGAGAAGCTAACGATGGTGGCACAGGCGAAAGTGAGCCGGCAACCCCTACAACGGTCTGCCCTGTAACCTTCTTGGCTACTCAGAGCTGGGTTGATGGTACTTTCTGCGAGGGCGCAGCTCCGATGTATGGCTATGGCGAGGCTGCTGCCGAGGATGAGGCTACCGAGCCGATTCAGTTGCAGCACCTTGCAGGTGTACTCCGCATTGCACCAAAGGGCAATGTAACATTGACAAGCCTCACCGTTAAATCGGAGAAAGGTGCTATTGCAGGTCCTTTCATGGTAGATTGCACAACGGGTGCTTTGACAGCACAAGAGGGCGCATCTGCCATCGTAACAGTTGATTTCGGTGCAGGTTTGACACTCAATGCCGAGACTGCAACACCTATCTATGTTGCTGTTCCTGCTGGCAGCTACGGAACATTCCTCGTTACTTTGCACACCGCAACTGACAAGATGACCGTTAAGTTCAACAGCGATGTTAAGCCTATCGCAGTAGGTAAGGTGCGCGAGTTCACAGAGTTTGACTATGTTCCGAATACATTGGATACCGATAATGGTGAGTTCTTAATCGAGAGCAAGGAGGACCTTATCGAGTTTGCTCGTATTGCATCGACCTTCTATCCACGCGCTACGGCAAAAGTTACCGCTACCGAGCCTATCGATATGACCGGCTACGATTGGAAGCCAATCGAGGGCTTTGGACCATACACTTTCGATGGTGGAGAGGTTGAGATTAAGGGTTTGAATGCGCCTCTGTTTGCGGAGACTTACGCAACTATCAAGAATGTGAGATTGACAGATGTAGCATTGGAGGGTGACGATGTTAAGAAGTACGGAGCAATCGCTTACTCTATCGCGAATGGCGCACTTATCAACTGTTCGGCAACGGGTACTATGACCTACAACCTCGTTACTCCAAGTCTTGCTCGAGTTGGTGGTCTTGTTGGTATGTTAGACCATTGCGAGTTCACAAATTGTACAAACAATGTAAACATCACCGTCAACGGTACTATTGAAAATTCCGAAGATTCTCTGCTTCACCTCGGTGGTATGGCCGGCTGGATGCAGAATCCACAGTGCAAAATTGAGGAGACTACAAACTATGGTACAATTACCGTCACCGGTAAGGTTGACCGTACAAATATCGGAGGTTTCCTCGGCTATTGCGATGCAGCTGCCGAGATAGATAAGTGCTACAACCGTGGCGAAATGGTGTTGGCTGCGGAGGTATTGGGCAATGCGTTCAGTATCTTCACAGGATTTATCGGTTCCCTTGATGCAGGTTTCGACACTGAAAATCCAACTTGTAAGATTACAAATTGTGAAAACCACGGAGATGTAACATTCGGAACCAAAGGCGGAGATGAGGGAGTAGCCCCTACCGCAGGAAAGTCTGTTTACTACACACATATTGGTGGATTCTTGGGCTATACTCGCGATATAGAAGACAACTATTTCGCTCTGGAAATGACAAGTTGCAAGAACTATGGAAATGTTTCGATGAATATGCTCGAAGCTACCAACTATGTAAAAGCCAGCGGTCTTATATCGCAGTTGGCGGCAGACCTTACGATGGACAGCTGCTCGAACCATGGAGAAATTGGCGTCTACAAAGGTGCTAATAATGGATGTCATATAGGCTCTTTGATAGCACACATTGCTACACCGTCAGCATCAAGCGAAGCATTCACCACTATCTCCAACACAACCAACGAGGGTGCGGTCTATACAGGTGCAATCGAACACGACTATATCTACTATTCGGGTGGTTTGATAGGCTATGTTCAGTACACAAATTTGACAATGACAGGTGTTCACAACAACGGAACAGTGGAGTTCAATCATACTTCCAAGACTGAAAACTTATACCAAGGAGGTTTTATCGGTTATATAAACTCTTCGACACGAAGTCTGTCATTAGATGATTGCAGCAATACCAAAAGCGTAACATTCAACACCAAAACCACAAGCGGTGGTAATGCATATATCGGTGGAATTATCGGCTATAATGGTTCAAAAGAGAATAAGAAGTTCAATAAGGTTAAGAATAGCGGGGCTATCTCCTTTACCGGTGTTGCAGGGCGCATACCATTCGGAGGTCTTATTGGAGCAACAGCCAATGGTGTAACTCTCACCAATTGCTCTAATGAGGGTAATCTTACTTATGAAGATAAGGATGAAACAAGAAACGCTAACTATTTCTGGTTGGGCGGTCTTGTTGGAGTTTGCTACTCTGCAAGTGCTACCGGTGCGGATATAGCCGCAACACAAACCATTACAGCAACAACTTGCTCGAATAGCGGTACACTGACTATCAAGAACTCTACTTTTAATACTGATATGATACTTGGTGGTATAGTTGCAGGTAGCATTTGGAGAGATGGTAACAAGTATATGTCTAACTATATATTTACCGATTGTACAAACTCCGGAGATTTGGTTGCCAAAGAGGCAATGGCAGGCTCGCACAATCATGTAGGAGGTATTTTGGGTTCGGGATATTCGAATACAGCATTGCAGGTTACTATCAAAAAGCCTGTAGTTAGCGGAGATATAACCTTTACTCACGCAACAGGAGGAAAGCCTTTGTATATTGGAGGTGTTGTAGCTGGTTTACAAGGTACGGCCAATATCGGCAAAAACGACTCGGGTGTAGCCGGTTCGGTAAGTGGTTCGATTACAGTTGATGTAAATGCTGCTGGCAACTTGTCTATTATCGGAGGTGTTGTTGGATCTTCGGTCACTACGGCTACAATTGCTGATGTCAATGTACTTTCAGTAGATGATAATAAGATTGATGTAAAATTCAACTCTTCAGGAGTAAACACATATGTCGGAGGCTTGGTAGGCTATATAGGCACAGCAGTAACATTCAATAATTTAACAAATGCTAGACCTGTTAATGCAACCATAACATCAATGACAGCTAATGCTCCTTACATTGGTGGTGTATTTGCTCGTAATAGCGTAGCTGTTACTGCAACAAATTGTTCAAATAGTGGCGCAGTAACCCTTAATGTTGGTACTTGTTCAACAGCAGCCTATGTTGGAGGAATTA
This sequence comes from Alistipes sp., assembly GCA_045540675.1. GTDB lineage: Bacteria > Bacteroidota > Bacteroidia > Bacteroidales > Rikenellaceae > Alistipes. The sequence goes on from JAZQHQ010000039.1 coordinate 21,415, forward strand.
CAGGCTTTATCGAAGCAAGTTCAACACTTACTAACTGCTCTAATAGCGGTGCTGTAACTTTCAATCCGACAACAATTACTAGCACACTCAATATAGGTGGATTGATTGGCTATACTAATGCTATAAATACAGTGAACAGCTGTTATAATGAGGGAAGCATTAACTTGAATAGAGGTTCGTACAAGGCGATTTACCTCGGAGGAGCTGTTGGATATGCAAACTATTCCGACTCAAATAAGGCAGGCGGTTTCACCAACTGTTACAACAGGGGTACGATTACACTCAGCGAAGGTGTAGAGTCAACCGGTAATATCCGAATGGCAGGCTTCACTGGTTATCACAAAATTGCTTACGACAAGAATATCGCAAACTATGGCGATATTAATGTTGGTGCAACATCCACAGCACAGATACTTCTTGGCGGTGTATATGGTTATAGCGGAAGTGCTTATGTGATGGATGGCGGATATACCAATACGGGTAATATCACCATTACCGGTGGTACAGGTACTGCTACGAACTTTGCAACGGCTGTTGGTGGTATTGTCGGCGTATTCTACAATGGCGTTGAGAATGCTGTAAATACAGGTAATATCACTATGTCAGGAGATGGCAACAAGGATTATTGTACATTTGGTGGAATCGTTGGATTCTCGTACGGAAGAGGTACGGTTCAAAATTGTAAATCGTACTGCAACATTAAGGCTGACGACTATAAATATGTTGGCTGGATTGTAGCGGGAACTCGCGTAGAAAATGTTAATACCTCCAATGTTAATAGAACAGCCCATGTTCGCAACTGCCAGCTCGGCGGAGTTAAAATGGAGTGGGACAACGAAACAGAAGAGGAGAAAGTGGTGTCTGTATTCGATGACGACAACTTTATGAAGTACATCTATTCAGACCGCGATAATACGGAGGTTGACGGATGTACATACTCGAAAACAAAACCGACAATCACCTATTTGTACGAAACAAATAATGCACAATAATTAACGGAGTGGTTTAACAATTAAAATTTCAGAGTGTTATGAAAAAGATTTTTTTGAGCTACACTGCTCCTGAGGTTGAAGTTTATGAGGTTGTTGCCGAGCGTGGCTACGGCGATAGCGCACTCCTTCCGGGATTCGGAAGCGAAGGTGACGACTTCGTAATTTATTAATGGAAGTTCTTTTACTTCAAAATTTAGTTAAAAATAAGGGGCTGAGCGGAGAAGAAATTCTCCGCTTGGTTTTTTGTATGTAATGGTATGATTTTTTTAGAATACTATCTAATCTCTAATCAAAACTTTTCAGCTTTCCATCGCTTAAATGGATGTTTGGAGAGAAAAGAGTTATAGAAGCATCGCTCGCCGGTAACCTCATCGCCACACCACGAAGGTAGCACAACCTTCTCATCGCGGTCGGAGAGTTCGACCTCGGCAATAATAAGCCCTTCGTTGTCGCCGCGAAATTCATCAACCTCGAAGGTATGTCCCGCAAACTCAACAATATGGCGCACCTTATCCACCACGCCCTCACAACGGGCAAGGAGATGTTCTGCTACGCCTAACGGAATCTCGCGTTCCCATTCGAAGCGGCTCAACCCACCATCACGACTCTTGCCCTTGAAGGTGAGAATACCTCTATTGTCGCGTACGCGCACGCGCGCAGTGACTCGGCGACTGCACAGATAGCCCTGCGCAATACGCACAGAACAACCGACAGCCTCGCGCCACGACTCGTCTGCTACAAGATATTTTCGCTCTATCTCCTGCATATTTTATCGTGAAGCAACGCTTTTAGACTCCTCGGCAATAACGCCCTTCGAGTCCAGAGCCCAAATGCCCTTTACGCGCAATACCTGCTCAATAATATCTCGTACGGCACCTGCGCCACCCTTGTGTTCCGACACATAGATTGCCTCTTGCAACACCTCACTACATGCATCGGCAGGAGCAACGGGAATACCCACATAGCGTAACACCTCCAAATCGGGAATATCATCGCCCATATAGACCACATTCTCGCGCTTGACTCCCGTCTTGGCGATAAAATCGTCAATAGCTGCGATTTTATCCATACAGCCGAGGTAGCGATGTTCGATGTGAAGACGATTCAGGCGACTCTCCAAAATTTTACCGAAGCCACCCGAAATAACACCTATATTGAAGCCGTGCGATGTGGCATACGCCAATGCGTAGCCATCTTTCGCATTGTATTTTCGGATAAAATCTCCATCTGCAAGCGGAATAATGCCACCATCGGTCATCACTCCATCTACATCGAATACAATAGCCTCTACATCGGCTAAAAGCTCTTTGAAATTTTTGCTCTCTCGCATATATCTTCACTTATTTTATCGTAAATATCTCTTTTGCTCGGTTGATCTGCCAACATTGCGCGATGTCGGTCAAGAGTTTGTGTATCACCTCGGCGTGCAGGACCTGTCTGCGTAGCGGTCGGATTTTGCACCTCGACAGCCTTCTTCGCAGTCTCCTCAATTACGGGAGCAACTATATCGAAAGGCAACCCCTCTTGCACGAGTATTTCGTTAGCATTGGCATACATCGCATTGGCAAAATTGCAGGCAAAAACGCCCGAGAGGTGTATCACTGCACGGCGAGCTGTATCGGCAGGCAACACCTTCGGTGTAAGCGCGTACGCCACCTCCTCAACAACCTGCAAAGCGTGGTCGGTTGCACCCTCTACAAAGATATAACCACGGCTGAAATCGACCTTTCGACCAATGGAAAATGTCTGAAAAGGGTAGAATACTGCACGATGTGCGTGGGGTGCCAACGACTCCATCGGGCAACACCCTGCGGTATGTGCTACAACGGCATTTTGGGGGATATGCAACTTTTTTGCACACGCTTCAACTGCATTGTCGCTCACCGAAATAAGGTACAAATCCGCCTCGGCAAGCGAAGTGTTGCTCCACTCGGTGTGTGCCAACTCCGCAACCTTGCAACCTCGCGCCTCGTTGCGGGCAAAAACCTGCACAAGTTCCAACCCCTCTGCCTCGGCTATCGCCTGCGCCAACGACTCGGCAACATTGCCACTGCCAATAACCACTACTCTCATATCTTCTCCATTTTTATTGCCAACCATTTCGCTCCGATGCGTGTGAAGCACCACCTCTCCGAGCCCCCTTCCGAGCAGCGATAACTCTTACATATCTCAGAGTTCGAGAGTGGAAAGTCGCGGCGATAAATCTCCGCCTTACGACCACGCATCATCTTCTTAAACGCACTATCCATCTCGTATATTGCCTCCACCTTGAAGGTACGCCCCAAAACTACTTCGGGTTGCTGCTCCGAGAGAGCTACTCCATTATTTGACCACACATCACACTTGCCTTCAAATGCCACTGCTACCATACGCGAGTGCTGCAACGCCACATCGGGAAGCGTTATGTAGCGATAGTGCGACAAATCGCTCGGCTCCACACTCCACTTTGCGCTATTGCGAGCCACCACACTACACGACACCTCTCCCACACTCAACGCCACTGCCGAGAGTTGAGGAGCAGAGCCATCGATATAGATGTTCACCTCCTTTGCCTCTCCGCCAAGCGACACACACTCCACCGAGCAGTCGCCAAATAGTCGGAAAGCCTCATCGACATCGAATAGTGGCGAGCACTTTATGCAGATATTGTCTGCAAGGCTCTTCAACCTCGGCATAAGGGCAACCACATCGGGAGAGCAATCCTCCAAACGCACCAACTTCTCTCCTTTGGCACCTCGGCGGTCGGGATCCGAAAAGCACCAATCGAAGTGTTCGGTACAGTGGGCGACATACTCCTCTGCCGAAGCGCAAACAACTTCTATGTTATTGGCACCAAGTCGTCTGAAATTCTCACGGGCAACCTCTGCTACTATCTCGTTGCGTTCGATAGTTACTACTCTGTTGAAGCGTTTCGATAGGGCAAAAGCATCGACACCCAACCCACAAGTCAAATCCAAAACAGCTACGCCCGACAAATGTTTATGCACAGCGCACTCCTCACTCGAAGATTGCTCATAGGCGAGGGTTGGTACTATCGCCTGCACCGCAAAATAGGAGGGTAACTTCGTGCGAGCTTTTTGCAGATTTTTGACCTGCGTGGCTACAAGCGAGGCGTGGGGTATGCGCCTATCAAGAGCAATATCGGTCGGCTTGCGGTCGATATTTTCCCGAATAGCATCAGTCACCTCTGCGCTACACAATATTGAAAGCTCCTCCTTCGTGAACATATCTGCAAAGATAGTGTTTTTACTCTATTTTTTGTTATTTTGTATATCGAACACCAAGGAAAAGATAGTTGTTATCACCCCAAAGAGAAGATATGAGCCCCACATCGCTCCCTCCGAGATAAAAACATCGAAGTGTCCGTACGGCAGAGTCGCTGCCCATTCAATAACGCGGTTCTGCAACAATGTTGCATACCCCGCTATCGGAGCAATAAATGGCAATGCAAGAGCTACGACACCCGACAAAACAACGACATTTGCGAGTAGTATAACTATCGGATTTATCAGTATGCCGACCAGAGATACCGTCCCGAAGGTGTTTGCCACGAGAGGCATCGTTGCCACGGTCGAGGCTATACCCACCAACATAATACCGATAATTGTATTTATCACCTTAAAGCGCGTGCTGCATATTCGATATATCGGCATAGCCCACAACAAAATTCCTGCAACGGCGATAAACGAGAGTTGGAATGAGATATCAAATAGTAGATGAGTGTCGAATGCCAACATCAGAAAAGCTGTACCCGAGAGGATATTAAGGCTCGTATATTCGCGCAACGAAGAGAGCGAAAATTGCAATAACGAAAACATTATCGCAGCTCTGACCGCGCTCGGCGACATACCGCAAAGCCACACATAGAGCCAAATCAAGCAGACAGACAATACCAAACGCAAAACATTCCCATAGCGCAGCAATACCACAGGAAGGAGTAGCAGGTTTATCAGCATAAAGGCGATGCCGATATGTAAGCCAGACACAGCCAACAGGTGAGATGCTCCACTTGCCGAGTAACTATCGCGCAACTCTCCCGAAATTTCACTCCTCTCGCCCGTGGTCATTGCCAACACCACGGCTCGCGTATCACCCTTCGGCAACGCTTCACGCAGACGCTCAACCGCCCAATCATGTAGAGTTGTACGCTCGGCAGGAAGATATTCGTATGTAGCACAATGATTTACCGACACCGAACCTATAAAACCTCTGTGATGCATCAATCGGGCATACTGCTCCCGTTCTGCTCGGAATGGTCTAATCGGAGTAGTAAGATGTAGGCGGTCACCGGCTTTGAGTTTTGTTAGCGAGTCGCCCCATATCACCACTCTGCTATCAATAAGCGACCGCACCTCACTTTCAGTAATCTTCGCCTCGGCAGAAGTGTAGCCCTCACGCACAACCGATGTTGTTTCGACTTCGAGCACCATTTCGAGGGGCTTTCCATACTCCACATCTCCACGATATGAGATAGAATGCAGAAGCGTTCCGACCGAGAAAATCAGCGCAACAAGAGCGATATTCTGCCACCACGAAGAGAGGACTACAACTCCTATCAGCGACACTGCACAAGCAACGAACAACAGCCATATAGGAAGCTGCGCCATATCAGCAAAAAAGATACCCATGGCAAATGGTACAACGACCATCGCCATAGGTATCTTTGCCATACGATTTTGCAGATTTGCCAATAACTCCTTCATAGCTCCACAAAGATAACTATTTTGGGCGAAAATCTGCAATAAATAGTTCCCAACCACGCCAAATATCGCTCATATTGGCGACTACACCATTCTCAACCTCCGACATCGCGGCCACAACAGCTGTCATCACTGCACCATCGGTCGTAGAGATATCCTCATCGGGAGCGAGATGGGTGACACAGGCGACACGGCGGATATAGTTCTCGGTGTGGTTCTCAATGGGTGGGGCGTAGCGATTAATTATCTCGCGTAGCGTGCAACATTTGTGCTTCACGGAGTAGGTATGCAACAAGACAAACATCGCGCGATAGCCCCACTCCATACTCTCGAATTGTCGAAATGCCGAGTCGCTGCTCTCCGCTTTTTCGCCCTTATAGCGAAACGAGCCACGGCGGATATTTCCGGGATTGCAGTTACGAAGACCTCTACTCATCTTTTTCATAGTCGCCTAACTCCTTTGTTACTCGGTGCTTTACATAGCGGCGCAGCCACTCGAAGAGTTTTGAGTCGCTCAATACCGAGGCATTCTCCAAGAATGACCACAACTCCACTCCGCAAATTGTTCCCGTGATAACACGCGTTATGTTGAGCATCATAAAGTCGAGAATACAGCTCTCGATAAGCCAACTCATAGCTATTGTAAGCAGTACAAAGCCCGCTTTGCGTATGGTGCGCCACGCCTCATGCGAAGAGAAATACCACTCTTCGCCTCTCTGCTTCGCCACGCATCGCGAGGCGATAACTCCCGTAACAAAGTCGATGAAGATAAATAGCAAAGCACACAATACAACCGGTTTTATTGGGGCGAAAAGTGCTGCCAAACCGAGAATTACACCGTTAATAAATCTGTACATAGCCTCCATCGATTGAGCATTTTTGCATCGCATCATTCCCTTGCTTGTAACTCGGAAATTGCGATGCGTGATTTTTTAGATAGTTTGACAATCGTTTCAACAATCCTTGACGGCGGCGCACCAGCGACTTCTGCAATTGAGCCACAGCCGTTTTTGTGGAGGAGTCGGCTCGCAACGAAGATGATATGTGTAGTCCCGCCTGTCCCGTACGCACATTCAACGCAGGTTGAACTACTGTTCGCACTGCCATAGCGAGTGCAGGTGCGACATAATCTTCGAGAAGAGATTTTTGATTGCCATCCAACAACTCTTCAAGCAACTCTGCTCCCACCACCGGCAGAATGTATCTTTCAGTCGCAACAGCGACATCCGAATCGAGGATAACTTCTGGCGACACATACTCGCCCTCGCCAAAAGCCAACGAAATAACTTGTTCATTTGTGATAAGATTTTTCATAATGGTTAATCGACTGATTTAATAGATGTTTTGCTTAACTCGGCAAGGAACAACTGTTGCTGCTCATCACTCTCGTCATAATCCAAACCGTCAGCTTTACGCGCCTCCCACACCTTCATATAGATAGGTTTCGAGCGTGTCGGTGGGCGATTGATTATTTCGAGCGAAGAGCAATCAATCTGCAAAATATCGCCCATTGCTATAATTACAGGCTCCAACAATTCGCGCTGCTCCGGCAAAATCACGGTGTTGAGAGCCACCTCATACTCGTGCAAAATTCTGTCGGCACTGAATCCTGTCGAATAGTCCAATCCACTTAACGAACGAAACCACGAGTGTGCCACCACAATATCGCTTGTCGCCTGATCGTGCAGATCCTTCCAATCGCCATCGTTCTGCGACTCGATAGGGATAAATCGTGAATTGTCGTCCGAACTCTCATTGCGAATAACAAACATCACCTGCCCCGGTTTGCCGGCAAAGCGACTCTCCGCCATACGCGCCAACTCCGCAGCCTCCGACTCACTATCTACGGCATTATCCAGCATCATCACACCCGAAAGCTGGAATGAATTATCCAAACGAGCAATGTTCCAACGGTCAGTCTTGTAGGCTATTGCCGATACATTCATTCCTGCTATGTATTGCGGTATTCCGTAGTGGGTAAACATCGGTTCGTAGTCCTTGTAGTGCACCATCGAGCGCAATGTTCCATCCTCCTGCTTCTCAAAGGCAGGATAGAGAGGCAAAGACTTGACCTCATTTGCACGAAAATGCAACCAATCGTGGTGTAGCAGAATATGTTTAGAACCCTTTGCCACGCGACAACGGGTTGCATCCTGATGGTATAGCGCGAGAAACGAATGTGATTCATCGGTTACTATCTCCAAAAATGCATTCCCGAAGAGTGATTTGTCGAATGCCAGCTTATTCAGCACCTGTCGCAATGACTCTCCATCACCATTTACCCTATCCACCATATCTCCCAACAACGGAATTGTTGCGTCATAGTTAAAGCCTTTGCCCGAGATGTAGTCGGCCTTGTCATTTATGATTCGGCGATGTGCTGTTGAACGCCTCGACAGCAAGGCCAAAGCCTCCGGCATATTGTTATCCGTACCCCAACGCCAAAACTCCTTGCTCTCAACCTTTGAGCCGGATAGGGCATATAGCGTATCCGCCTGATTTCGCGTAGTGCAAATCGTGCTTTTCTTCTTTGTATTTTCCATATTTGTCAACATTTTTGAGATTAGAGAATTTCGTGAGAGAACTCGGTGTCGTACGACACTAATCGCAATGTCACTGTTGGTTTATCGTGAAGGGTTGTTCCCGATGTCGATATCAGGCATTCAAGGCGAAGAGGTTGTTCGTTGCTGAGGTGCGAAGAGTATCCTGCCAACAAACGCCTGCCATCTTCGAGTTTAATCACCGCCACTGCACCCTCTACGGACAATCTCTCCAAAAAATCTGTATCGAGCCACAATGCAGCATCCTCTCTGTCTGCTACGAGATGGAGGAGGTGCGACACCTTCATCACGCCACACTCCCCCTTGGACTCCTCTTCGTAGCGAGAGCTCTCCTCCAAGAGAGCAACCTCAATAGGCAAACCTTGCAGTTGCACCTCACACCCTTCACTCGAAAAGATTGCCGTTTGCACCGCATCGGCAGGATAGAGAGCACAACTCTCTACCCCTCCGATCGGTTTATAGTTTGTGGTCATAACTACACGAGCGTCAATTTGAAGTCGTACACACAACCCGAAACAAGACCTGCATCTACAACTGCCGTTCCTGCAAGGAATACCACGCGCTGACGATTCTCCATCTCATCAGGATTGTACCACATACGAATCTCCTTCTCCGGTGAATCGACAGTATTGAGTGCAAGCACCAAGTTACGGCGATCTGTTACGATACAGAACGAGCCTGCGCGATATGAGTTATATCGCTTTGACGGCACTTCGATAACAGGGATACCATGATAACGCAAAGTAGGACGCGAAGAGCTCTCCTCCGAGTAGGTTATCAAACCCTTCTCATCGAGATAGAATTGGTATGCATCGTAAATGTCCGAACTTACGAAGAACACCAGCTGTCCATCCGATGTAAGTGCACGCAAATCTTCGGTTGTGAGATCCCACGCCTCACGGAAAATGTCTTCAACAGCCATCTCCTTGTCTTCGCTGTAAATGTTGACATTATAGTCGTCTGTGCCGTCTTCCGTGCCGCCAATGATATGGCTGAAAAAGCCGCAGAAGTTCTGACGATCCGAAATATCGCCTTTGACATCACCAAACCATGTGGAAGCATAGATGCTGTCGGCGATTGCACGGCGGAACAACTCGGTTTCTGCCTTTTCGAGCTCGGTACCTGTCAAATCGCCAAGATTTACCTCGGCAGAGTTTGTCACCATCTCGTAGATTGTCGAGAAATAATCCTCGGCAGAGTATGCCGACTCGGCCTTCACCTTGTGCATCTTAATCTCCTTCTGCACCATAGAGCCGGATGTGCCTCCCTGCCAACCCGAAGCAAACGGCTTCAAGATGTCGTTGCCATGGGTAAACACCGGAACCTTTGTAGGAAGAGGCATATTGTAGAGCACTCTGATGCCCAAATCATTTGTGGCATCTCCGCAAAATGTAGGGCGGAAAAAGAGATTCTCAACTTCATTTACATCATAGGTCTTTGAATTTTCAATAATCATAGTTTTAATTTTTTTAGGTTGTTAAATTGTTTACTTTTGTTATCTTCTAAATCTTAAATTTAGGGCATCTTCGGCATAGGCCAAAGCATTTGATGAGGTACTGACACTTTCGAGTGAAGGGTCTTCCTTTGGCTCGACTGCGGTAGAGGTCACCCCCTTTTGTCCCTCACGAAGGGCTATGGCGGAGGTTGCAGCAAACAGGTCATGCGGAGTGTGCAAGATACTCTTCTCGCCAATTGGAGCAGGCATCTTTTCGCCACCCCCAAATCGTGCAAACACATCTTTCACTCGTTTTATTAGTGTCGCGGTGGCAGTACGCTCCTCTGCCCCGATAATTTTGTCTGCCAATCCTACCTCTACGGTCTCTTCGGGAGTAAGCCAGCGACCACGACCACCATTTTCACTCATCAACTGAACGAAATTCGCACGCTCTCTTCCCGAGCGAGCAGCATAGAGCGAGGCGAGGCGGTCATCAGTCTTTGTCAGCAACTCTATGCACTCTGCGAGGTCAGAAGCATTGCCCTCAACCGTACCACTCGACCGATGTACAAGGTAGAGCGCAGAGGTGGCAATTTCGCGACACCCTTCGCTGGCTGCCTGTGCAATAATTGTGGCTGCCGAGGCGGTATAACCATAACAACGGGTTACAATCTTCGCATCAAGCGAGGCGAGTGACTCGTAGATAAGTAGCGCATCATTTACATCACCACCCGTAGAGCGGATATTTACCACGACCTCTTCTGCCTCAATCTGCCCGATTTTCGAGAGTTGTTCTTTGAACCGCTCATAGGTGGCAACACTCTGCGATGTTTGCGAGAATTGGCTCTCCTCCGGAACGCCTATTACCCCTTCAATATCGATAGTACAAACCGAAGCTTCGTTAGTAATTTTGATTTTTGTTTTCATTTCACTTCTTTTCTTAAACTTATTTACCATAGACAACTCTTCTCACCTTCTCGTACGAGCACGCCATCTCACTTGCAAGTTGTGCTATCGCCGCCGTCTTCTTTTCTCCGGTACGCACACGGCGGTCAACCTCCTTTGAGATGTAGATAGCTTCGAGCGAAGTTCTGTTAATTACCCCCATATCCCAGAGCTGCTCCACAGCTCCTGTCGCACTCTTTCCTCGCACACTATCGAGGAGTACGGTCATCAGTTTTCTGTCGTTTCGGTACATAATCCATCTTTTAATAGTCGTAAAAATCTGCAACGCACAGTCGTGTTATGCTCTCTCCAACCCTCTACTCCCACCAAGCGGTAGAGCGAGCTCTCGCCTCGAAGATTTAGTCGGAACAGCTTCCGAAGCGATGGTAAAGGACCATTGGCCGTAAGCAGAGAGGCTATCTCCGCTGTTGAGAGGCAGAGGTCGAGAGTTACAATTTGTGCCTCGCAGAGGCGTTGTAAATGAGGGCGATAGTAGCGGTTTAACCCTTCGATACCGTTGCGCTCCTCGAAGCAGAGATTTATCTCCTCATCGTCAAAGAAGGCTGCATACGGATATTGCGATAGCTTCTCTCCGGCAAGCCAACACTCCCCATTTGGCAGAGCACGCATTCCTTTATAACACACTATGTGTGGTGTGAAGGCTATATCCAACCCCTCCTCTGCGCCCACATCGCCAACCTTCATCAGCGAAGCCGAAGGAGCATAACCGAGAATATCGCAACTATTTATGGTAGGCGTAAATAGTGAGTCACCTCGCTTGCTCACCGAACTCTTCGTTCCGTAAAGCGGATTGCAATGACTCCAACTACCCAACTCCGTGTCGTTGTCGAGATTGAACTGATGTGTCGCCCTATCTGCATCGATATAGGCGAAGGAGTGGATTTGCGGAGTATCTATTCCGGCATCTTCCACACATACTCCTTCCGTATAATCTATGCGGGTTGTCCAATCTACAATTTCGGTCTCTTCGTAGAAGTTCTCCAACGGCTCGATATATACCTCCTTGCGCTCCTTGTCGGTATAGAACACAAGGTTAAACATCTCTCCTATGGCTGTGAGCAACTCCGCTTGGGTTACATTTCGAGGTGCAATATCCTTGAATTCAAGCAGGGTGTCGTAGCCCGGAACAGTGGTGAAGTATGGGCGTAACGAGGTGTTCGTACCTATGGTCAGTTGCATTCCCGCAGCCGCACCGCCAAACCAGAATTTATCGATAACATACGACTCGCCGGAGGCTATATCCTGCGCAGGCAGACGCAAATCCAGCACAACATCCACAAAACCCGTTTCGTTGAGATATCCGGCATAGAGAGCCCAATCCTCCTCGTATAAATCCCACGCACCCGAGTCGCTGTCGCGATAGTAGAGTATCAGCTCCTTCGGCTGCTCGGCAGGCATATCTACCAACATCGAGCGAGAGGACCACATCGCAACCGTTTCGAGTGTATTTCTCGGCGTAAGAGTCACAAGCTGGTAATTTCTCCCTTCGAGGTGGTCAAAGACCATCGCTCGGTACTGCATATTAGGCTTTGGAGTCTGCTTGTAATCGGTATAGGTGTTTGCCAAAGGGAATTCAACCTTTACACCATTTACACCCTCGATGAGGTTGAAGCCTCGGAAGGTATCTCGCGATACGACCTCATACTCGGTGGTATATTCCAGATGGAGCAGAAAACCCGCCTTTACCGAGCATTGCGGAGTGAAACACAGCGCCCCTTCGCTACTCTTCGATAGGGCATTCAGTGTGTTAAAGGTCTCTATCATCTGCACACCGTTGCTATCTACCGCTTCGGGGTCGGGCAAATCTACAATAGCTCCTATCGAGTGAGCAGCTACCGACTGCGAAGTATACACGCGACCGAAGAAGTCGGCGGTAGTGGTTACGGGGGCAATACGGCGTGCAAAGAAGTCGCACATCTCTTTGGCTCGCGAGATATCGCTACGCTCGTAATCTCCACTCATATAGAGCGACTGCCCGAAGCCACTATCAAGGAAGTTGCTGTGAAGAGTATATCCCGTATCGGCAAACATCGCTCGCACCATCTCTGATATCGAGATAAATGGATGATAATCATCGGTAAGCAACACATGCTCCACCGCCACAGGGGTAGATATTGAGAAGCCCGTGCCCTTTTCGCTACGCCACACCGGCAGAAATCGCACCGCCTCTTCGCCCGTCCACGACTTGGATATGGTCGATAGATTAAGACGCGACTTAAATGGTATCGGCAGTTCTGAGAGTTTGCTATACACAACCTTCTCCACCCAACCTGCACCACCTTCACAGATACGCAAAGTGTAGAGACCTCCGCCACCCTTGCCAAACAAACTCTTTGCAAGATGGGCTGTGCCCTCAAAAACCACAACATCGTTCCTCTTCACAGTAGCTATATGATGCTCGGAATTAAATCGCGATGTGGCATAGAGGTCTTGTGCAAAGCGAAAAAGTTGTTCGTTTTTAGGTGTTACAGGCAACTCTATCTCGATTGTCCTGCCTACTCTTTCTCCCTCTACACTACTCAACTTTTGGGCATCGAAACCGATAGAAATTGCCGGAATCTTCTCTATATCGCACCTCTGCCCATCAATAAACAACTCCATCATCGTCCACCCTCCTTGTTGCTCCATATACACAAATTTACTCGAAGGTTATCAGGCTCACCTAAGAGATTGTACTCCACATTTGTTGATGTTACAACCACCTCTGCCCAACCATTATCTGTTTCGAGCCACACCATTGACGAGCAGACCATTTCGGCGAGAGCCTGAATTGTTTCACGAGGTTCATAACGCGACACAAGTGTCATTTCGCACTCGGAGGAAGAGGCGACAAGGTGTCTGCCTTTGAGCGTTTCGATACAACTCTTTTGCGAGGTTAGGAGAGCCTTCGATGTTACGAGGAAGGTGTAATACTCTATCGACCCCTTGCGCGAGAGCCACGCCACGCGTGCCGAACTATTGTAGCGAGGTCGCAGGCGGTAGTGCAACAAACCGAGCGATACTCCATCACAATGTATATCAACCTCCAAAGAGTGGGGGTCTGTTCCGAAATCCTCGGTAGAGATGCAGAGTATGGCTGCACCCGCCGGAGAGAGATAGTCGAAATAGAGCGCTTCGCCCGTATCGGCAGTGATTGTCACCTCATAGTCCGCCCCTTTGTTGCCCAATAGAAGTAACTCGTCAGTTTCACCATAGGAGATTGAACGCGAACGAGGCATTGCCGAATGGAGCGAGGGCAAAGCAGATACCGATTCGTTATTTACCGACACCGAGATAGGTTCGGAAATGACCTCTCCGATGCGAATACGATATGTGGCTACGGGGGCTTCACAGAAGTGGATGTGCGACTCTGTTGTGGGGACATATCCGGCAAAGTCTGGGATATAGGGAGCGATATTTACCTCGCCCGTTACAATGCCTCGAAGTTGCTGAACGGCAACCACCTCATTTGTTGAGTCATCTACAATCTCCACCAGCACATCGGTCGGGATATCGCTCTCGGTATCGATGCCAAAAAGTATACCCTCTCGCAGAGGTGTAAAGTTGTTGGAAAGTTTTTCAAGTCTCATTTTTTGGTTTTTGTTAAAAGTTTTACACTAAAAAATAGTCTCTACTTTCGCCTCAGCTTCGATGGCTATTGCTCCGTGATTATCCACCACCGCAATCGGTGTAATTGTCAGATTATCTACCACGGCAACAGATGCCTCTTGCGATAGTTCTACAAAGAGTTGCAACAGTTGTTGCTCCATCTCGGCAAGCAATGAGTTTCTCTCTTGCGGGGAGAGTTTGGCCCCCTGTTGAGCCAGAGTAAGCGAGACATTATAGGTTATTCTGCCCCTCTTTCTACCCTCCAAACTCACAAATTCGGGTTGGGACATAAAGGCAGCGGGATAGCGACATACGGTAACGGGGTAATACGATTTATCGTTCAGATAGAACTCGTATCCACACTTCGATACCAACCCCTCTATCGCACTGCACAACAAAGCGCGATTCATAGGTTAAAAAATGTTGTTAAATGTGTTAATAAATTGTTTGTGTCTGTCGAAAACACGAGAATTGTTCCGAGCAGTCAGCAAATTTGGATGTTGATAAGGTTTTGAACAACCGAGAACCGAGTGTTGAAAACCTTGTGTCTATCAGCGCCGATTGACGGTGCAAATATATAATCCGAAAATAGGGGTTGTCAAGTCTTTTTCGCAAAAAATTCTATATGTTTTAGAAATAAAACCACCCAAACAACTCTTTTTGAAGATGTTGGCGCGGACAAAAATTTTTCACTTTTTCTAAAAAATTTACCCGTTTGGAGAACACTCTGTATAAAATTTGCTTATCTTTGCACTGATAATGGCTCACGAAAGAGAGCCGTAGAGTTCAAATCAAAGGTCTGTAAGCGATGGACGATGGCAGTAAACGCAAAAATAACAGCAGTGTCGTATCTCAATACGATACCGTTCATCTATGGACTTCGACACCACGCTAATCTTGGTGCCGACTTGTTGCTTGCACCCCCTGCTACATGTTATAAAAACTTCGTTGAAGGCAAAGCCGATATTGCGCTTATGCCCGTTGCTATGGTGCCTTCTCTGCCCGATGCAGAGATTATTACCGACTACTGCATCGGAGCGATTGACAATGTTCGCACCGTGGTAGTTGTGTCGAACTCTCCTATCGAAAAGGTGCGCCGCATCTATCTCGATGCGCACTCCAAGACCTCGGTACAACTTTGTGGTTTTCTTGCCAAGAAATTGTGGCACATCGAGCCGGAGTGGATTGCAATGGAGGATTATACTATTCTTGACCGCGCACAAGAGGGTGATGCCTTCCTGCTTATCGGCGATAAGGTTTTCGACAACGAAGGCAAATTCACCCACTCCTACGACCTCGCAGAGGAGTGGCACAAAGCGACAAAGATGCCTTTCGCATTTGCCGTATGGGTAGCACGCAAGGGACTTTCGTACGAAGTGCGTGACGAGTTGCAGGCGGCGTTCACATTTGGCGTAGAGCATATCTATGAGGCTATTCTCGAAAGCGACTACGCCGACCGAGAGTATGCCTACGACTATTTGACTCGCAATATTGACTTTTTGTTCGATATACAGAAACACAACGCACTCAAAAAATTCTGGGACTACGGCTTAAAGATTGAGCCGAAGGTCAATCCCGGTTGAAGGTAATCTAATTGTGTTCGGGCTCTTGACAAAACTTCCACCGAGCACACCTCACAGCAAAAATCGAAGTTAAACCTATGAAACCGCAAGGTTTCTTAAAATGGAAAAGAGATGATTACAATCTACTTGAAGCAATACAACAAGATTATTCGAAATGCCGACACCGAACTCTTCGATGACCTCGGCTTTGATGATATTCTCTGGATTGACATGGTGCAGCCTACCATCAAGGAGCAGAAGGCTGTCGAGAACTTTATGGAGATAAGCCTCCAAACCAAGCAGCAGGTTGAGGAGATTGAGTCCACCTCAAAGTACTCCGAAACGGAGAATGCTATAATCTCGAACTCGAACTTCTTTGTCCCTACGGGTGATAGTTTCGAGGTTGAGCCGGTGTCGTTTATCCTCTCTAATGAGGGTGTGTTGGTTTCGGTGCGAAATGCCGATATGCGTACCTTCCGCGAGGCAGAGAAGCGATTGCAGATGAACTACCGAAGTTTCTCGACCGGCTACCATATCCTTATTTCATTGCTCGAAGTGCGTATCGACTTCGATGCCGACCTTGTGGAGATGGTAGGTCGTCAGGTTTCGTCACTCTCGAAGAATATCAGCAAGGAGGAGTCTATCGACAAGGCGGTAATCCACCGCATCAACACCTTGCAGGAGCGTACCATGATTTTGCGAGAGAACATCTTCGACCGCCAGCGTATTCTGTCGGGTATCTTGCGTAGTGAGCGCTTCCCTAACGATATCTATCCTCGTTTGCAGTTGATGATTAAAGATGTTAATTCGTTGATTTCGCACACCGACTTCTCGTTCCAGCGTCTGGACTATATTCAGGACTCGGCACTCGGTCTTATCAACATCGAGCAGAACGAGGTGGTAAAGATTTTCTCGGTGGCAGCAGTGGTCTTCCTTCCTGCAACATTAGTGGCAAGTATCTATGGTATGAATTTCCGCATAATGCCTGAGTTGGAGTGGGTATACACCTTGCCAAATGGCTGGGATTTACCGTTGGGATACATCTTTGCGTTGGGCTTGATGGTTTTGGCATCGGGACTTACGATGGGTTATTTCCGCTATAAGAAGTGGTTGTAAAAATTCACCTATCAACACAATAAACCCCCTATTTCATACGCTTTAATATAGCTATGATTACAAACATTACAGATTCAATTTGTTATATCGGTGTCGATGACACCGATATTGACCTCTTTGAGAGCCAATATATTGTACCGAATGGCATCTCTTACAACTCGTATCTAATCTTCGATGAGAAGGTGGCAATTATGGATACGGTAGATGCTCGCAAGAGCGATGAGTGGTGGCACAATTTGCAGGAGGCTCTTGCAGGTCGTACCCCCGATTATCTGGTTGTACACCACATGGAGCCCGACCACGCCGGCAATATTGCAAAGGTTGTTGCGGAGTTTCCTGAACTGAAAATTGTTGCTTCGGCTCGTGCGATAGGCATGATGCCGCAATTTTTTGAAGGTGTCGATTTTGAAGGTCGCACCATAGCGGTCAAGGAGGGCGACACCCTCTCGTTGGGTGTGCATACGCTAACATTTTTGATGGCGCCAATGGTACATTGGCCGGAGGTTATGGTATCGTACGACTCGCTCGACAAGGTTGTCTTTTCGGCTGATGGATTCGGCAAATTCGGTGCGCTTGCACACGAGGAAGATTGGGCTTGCGAGGCTCGCCGCTACTACTTTAATATATGTGGTAAGTATGGCGCACCTGTGCAGGCGTTGTTGAGGAAGTTGGCAGCGCTTGATGTCGCTATCATCTGCCCACTTCACGGACCAATATTAAAGGAAAATCTTTCGTATTACATCGGACTCTATGACTGTTGGAGTCGTTACGATGTCGAGAGCGAAGGTGTCTTTATCGCATACGCCTCGATTCACGGCGGAACGGCAAAGGCGGCTCAAAAGTTGGCAGAGATTTTACGCGAAAAGGGGGTTGCGAAGGTAGCTATGGCAGACCTTACTCGTGATGATATGGCAGAGGCTGTTGAAGATGCTTTTCGCTACGGAAAGATGATTGTGGCGGCATCATCGTATGATGGAGATGTCTTTACACCGATGCACACCTTCCTTCATAAATTGAGCATAAAGGGCTATCGCAATCGCAAAGTTGCAATTGTCGAGAATGGCTCGTGGGCACCTTGCGCAGGTCGCGTAATGAAGGGTATGTTGGAACAGATGTCAGATGTAGAGATTGTTGGCGATATGGTAACCATTCGCTCAACAATGAAGCAGAGCGATATTCCGGCACTTGAAAATCTTGCCGATGCAATATTGGCTTAATCGAACATTTTATCCTATATACAATAAAATAGAGTGGGCGAAATGTGTACTGACCCCAAAAAGTTGGACAGATTATTAAAAGAATTTATAGGTAAAGAGTTCGGTATTGTACCGGACTCTTTCCGTTTAATTTTAGTTTAATACGGTCGTTATTATAGTAGTTAATATACTTTCGCAACTTACGCTTGAAAACTTCCATATCCGAAAACTGCTGCAAATATAGCAATTCAGATTTCATAATACCAAAGAAATTTTCCATCACGGCATTATCCAAGCAGTTCCCCTTCCTCGACATACTCTGCGTAATGCCATACTTTTTCAGCGTCTGTTGGTACTGCATATGCTGATAGTGCCACCCCTGATCTGAGTGCAGCATCACTCCGCTTGTATCCTTAATCTTTCGCTTTGCCGAGTGCATCATATCCATTACCATCTTCAAATCAGGTCGGTCTGATATGGTGTATGCTATAATCTCGCCATTAAACATATCGATAATTGGCGATAGATATGCCTTGCGGTCTGCTACCTTAAACTCCGTAACATCGGTTGCCCACTTCTGATTAGGTCGTGATGCCTCAAACTCACGATTGAGGATATTAGGGGCTGTTTTGCCCACCTCGCCACGATACGAGCGATACTTTACTCTGCGTATCTGTGATTTGAGATTCATCTCTTGCATCAGTCGCTGCACTGTCTTATGGTTTAGAGTATAGCCCTCATTGCATAGTTGTTGATATACACGGCGATAGCCATAGCGTTTGCCGTGTAGAGCAAATATCTCGCTGATGCGCTGGCGTATATCGGCATACTTATCCACTCGTTGCTTTGAGGTGTGGTAGTAGTAAGTAGAGCGTGCTATATTAACACACCTTAAAGCAAAAAGTAAATCATCTTGATGTAGCCTTAGTTCTCGGATTGCCCACGCCCAATCGCACGCAGACGGGCTTTCCTCTCCTCGACTAAGGCTTTCACTTTTTTTAACAGAGCATTCTCTATTTCAAGTTGCCTAACTCGCACTCGCAATAGCTCCAGCTCGGTCATTTCTTCTGGTTCCTTCTTTCGAGGTCTTCCCATAATAGGTGGTCGCCCTCGCTTCTTGGTGATGAGGAGTGCATCAAGTCCTTGTTCTCTGGCTATCTTTAATAAGACTTGCAATCTGGCAACACTCACATCGTATTTTAACGAGGCTTGCACCAAAGTAAAGTGATTTTTCTCAATATCAGATACAATTTGTCGTTTTAATTCTCCACTTGTTTGAGTGTAGTGTTTACGGCGTAGAACTGATAAACCTTGCTCCTGATATAAAAGCCATAAGCGTTTTAGGCGACTTTCACCTATCCCATACTTCAAGTGAAGGTAACGAACAGAATGACCTTCTTCGAGCATCCTCATATATTTGAGCAATGCTCCGTAATCGTGTTTTTTGCGCATAAAGAAACCCCAAAAGTTTTTTGTCCAAACTTTTGGGGTCACTTCA
>JAZQHQ010000040.1:0-2571 GCA_045540675.1 Alistipes sp.
GTCAACCTGCTGAAAAACGCCACCGAGGCACTCTTGGCGCAGGATTGCGACCGCAAGATAACCATCCGCTCAACCATTGATGCGGAGGAGCGCATCCAAATCGAAATTACGAACAACGGAAAGGCAATCCCCGCTGAGGTCGCCGAAAATATCTTCACGCCATTCTTTACGACCAAAACCGACGGCTCAGGCATCGGTCTTGCCGTCTCTCGCCAAATCATCCGCCTCCACGGCGGCTCCCTCCGCCTTAAACACAACGACGAAGGCAGGGTGACCTTCGCTATGGTGATGGAGTAATAATACTATCTGCCTTATGAGGTCTATATTTTCTATAATATTCACTCTCCTCAATGTGTGTGCCTTTGCTCAACAAGTGGAGATAAAGGAAACCTTTACCAATGATTTTATTCCCTCGAAATCTGTTGCTGAAAGGCGCTATTGGATAGATAATAATGCTGTAGGCGTTCGGTCGATGTATAGTGGAGAGTATTGCGATTCGTTAGTAAGATATTTCGACAGCATTGAGGAGTATCATCCGCAAGTAGCAGACACAATTTCACATAGATATTACCGAGCCATATTTGGTGTAGATACGCTCTGCTATAAAGAGCGAAGAGAGGTATTTTATAGCACCATTGCAGGTAAGCGGGTTATTGAGGTGGAGAGCATTGTAGCACCACACCAACGATTTGTAGCAGAGATAGAGGGTTTGAGCGAGGAAGAAATTGAGGTGTTAAAACATAAGATGCAGCAAACGCAGAGTTCGGAGTTGCTTATGAACAATGCACAGACTTGCATCTTCTATGCTCTAAATCTCATGTTCGACTATCACAAAATCGACCCTTCGCCAATAATTACTCGCAATACCAACTTTACGGATGGCCACCAGTTAAATGTCTTCTTCAAACATATCTTTGCTTTGGAGACATCTATCCCTTGCAAGTATAGCGTTTTACGCAAAACCGATTTGCCGGATAATTGTGTGCTCGTTTTTCGGAATCAGCACAATGAATTTATCCACGCAGCATTTTATCAAAAGAACCCAAACAGGTTTTATACAAAGAATGGTCTGTTCGCTCCGGTTATTGTCGGAGATATACGCGATATTACCGATAGATATAGCCGATACGACACAAAGCAAAGACTCAGCGAGGAGGGGCTGAGTAAGTTAGCAGATACTGTTTTGGTGTTCACATTAGCCAATAAATAAACCCTATACGCATTACTTAATAATAATTTGGAAGAAAATCAGATGAGCCAATTGCAATCACGCAGTTGGCTCTTTTATTGCTCGAGATTCTTAATCGTGTTATATTTTAAGTATCTTTACACCCGTTATGAGTGAATTTGTACCACATAAGATAGATGCGGAGGACTCGTTTGAGAGTGCACTCCTTGGTGATGTGAAGGCAGGATTTCCTTCGCCGGCAGAGGATATACGCGAGAAGTTGGACCTTATCAAGTTGCTTGTTAAACACAAGGCTTCGACCTTTTTCTTCCGTGTAAGCGGTGTTTCAATGGTAGATGCGGCTATGGATGAAGGCGATATTATTATCGTGGATAGAGCCATTGATCCGTATAACAACTGCAAGGCTGTTTGTTTCATTGATGGCGAGTACACCGTCAAGCGAGTGGAGATCCACGATAAGGGTATTCGCCTTATGCCGGCCAACGAGAAGAATACCGCCTATAAACCTATTGAGGTAACCGCTGAGAACGATTTTCTTATCTGGGGCGTTGTTACATACACAATCAAAAAAATGTAGCGATGTTCGCTCTTGCCGACTGCAATAACTTCTTTGCATCTTGTGAGCGTGTGTTTCGTCCCGACTTACAAGGCAAGCCCGTCATTGTGCTATCCAACAATGATGGCTGCGCTATTGCACGAAGCAATGAGGCTAAGGCTCTCGGTATAAAGATGGGCGTCCCGCTATTCAAAATCCGAGATATCGTAGAGAAACATAAGGTTGCAGTCTTCTCTGGCAATATGGCTCTCTATGGAGATATGTCGCAGAGAGTGAGATGGGTGTTGGAAGAGTTTGCTCCAAGTATCGAGGTTTATTCAATTGACGAGGCTTTCCTGGACCTCAGAGGTATCACGAACATAGACTTTGACCAGTACGCCAAGCATATATCAGCGCAGTGCTGGAAGATGACATCAATACCTGTTTCGGTGGGTATAGCCCCGACCAAGACGCTTGCAAAGATAGCCTCTAAACTATGCAAACAGTATCCGAAATTGCGTGGAGGTTGTTATATGCACCGCCCACAGGACATAGAGAAGGTGCTGCGTAAATATCCGATAGAGGATGTTTGGGGCATTGGTCGTCGCTCCGTCCCCAAATTAAAAGCAAAGGGAGTCAATACGGCTTATGAATTCACCCAGTTGCCCGAAGGTGTCGTTCAGAATATGTTCGGCAAAACGGGAGTAAGAACCTGGAAAGAGTTGCAAGGTACTCCTTGTATTGAGTTTGAAGATGGCTTCGAAGCAAAGCAATCTATATGCGTTTCTCGTAGTTTCTCATCCGAGATATATGAGATTAAGGAGTTGCAGGAGCAGATAGCAAACTT
>JAZQHQ010000041.1:0-3302 GCA_045540675.1 Alistipes sp.
CATGGGAGGGCAATATCCGCGAGTTGCAAAATACGATTGAGAAGGCTGTGATTATGTGCGATGGCGATATTATCTCGCCCGACCACCTCGAACTACATACCTCACAACGCCCCTTGAACGAGAGCCAGACGCTCGAAGAGATGGAGCGACAGACCATTGCCAATGCCATAGCACAGTGTGGCGGCAACCTCTCGCAGGTGGCACAGCAGCTCGGCATTACACGCCAGACACTCTACAACAAGATTAAACGCTACGGCTTGTGAAACGACAGCAGAACATACCTTATGGCAAAATCGGTGCTTATGCAGCGGTCATTATCCTGATGGCTGCCTTGTCGGGCTATGTATGGGCAACCAACCGCCACGCACACCTCATAGCCACTATTCCGATTATCATCTTCTGCTTGTTCCGTCTATTCCGTATCTACAACGAATTGGTCGAGCGACTGATGTTTGTATTCAATGCTGTGCAGAACGACGACTATTCGTTCCGCTTTACCGAAAATCCCAATATCACACGCCACGCTCTGGTCAATCAATCACTCAATCGCATCAAGGAGGTGATGGACAATGCCAAGATGCAGATTCGTGAGCGAGAAAAGTACTTTGAGTTGATTATGGAGTGCGCCAACATCGGTATCATTACCGTGATGGAGAACGGTACGGTAGCGCAGACCAACACGAGCGCGCTCCGCATTGTGGGTATGGAGCGACTAAACCATATTGACCAGCTACGAATACTGAGCGAGGAGCTTTGCGAGGCGATGCACCGCATTGAGCCGGGCGCACAGCTGACCGCACGCTTCACTACCGAGATTGGCGACCAGAACTTGGTGCTGAGCTGCTCGGCGATGGAGTTTGAGGGCAAGCAGTTGAGGGTAATATCAATCGGCAATATCCACGAGGAGTTGGACCGCAAAGAGGTGGAGTCGTGGGAGAAACTCACGCGCATACTCACGCACGAGATTATGAACTCGCTTGCGCCCGTAACCTCTATCAGTCATACGCTACTCTCATCATCGGGCGATGCCGAGACAATGCGTCAAGGACTCGAAACGATACACGCGACATCGGATCGTCTGCTCCGTTTTGTCGATTCGTTCCGTGCTGTTACGCGCATTCCCGCACCGCAGAAAGCACCGTTTTACCTCTCGGAGTTGGTGGCAGAGTCGCTGTCGCTGATACCGCACGAGGGCATCGAGGTTGAGGTGAGTATCGAGCCCGCAGATACTATGCTCTATGCCGACCGTGCGCTGATGTCGCAGGTGATGGTCAATCTGCTGAAAAATGCCACCGAGGCACTTATGGCGCAGGATTGCGACCGTAAGATAACTATCCGTTCAACGATTGACGCGGAGGAGCGCATTCAAATCGAGATAACCAACAACGGCTCGGCAATTCCCGCCGAGGTTGCCGAAAATATCTTCACCCCATTCTTTTCCACCAAAACCGACGGCTCAGGAATTGGATTGGCTGTGTCACGCCAAATAGTGCGCCTTCACGGCGGCTCCTTGCGCCTCAAACACAACGACGAAGGCAGGGTGACCTTTGCAATTGTGGTGGAATAATGTTAAGAACAAAACTGATGAAAAAGAACTATATACTTCTCGTTGTTGCGCTATTTATAGGATTTGCCACAACTTATGCACAAGGGGTGCGTTCTACCTTGTCTGTCAATGTGGTAGATTCAGAGCCGGCAGACTCTTTAGGGGTTGCATTTTATCCGTACAAATTAAAAATCATTCAAGATTTTGATGTTAGCCGTCTGAAAACAGATACGCTGCACCTTAAATTGGAAAATACAAGTTTTTTTCAATCGCTCAGGGCAAAGGGAGACCCCAATTTTGCACTAATTCCGAATATGAGTGTATGTGCAAAGATCAAAAGAGGAGCGTATCAAAATATTGACTACTCGTTCAACGGCGTGGACATCATCATTCCTAATAATAAGTACTTGCAAATAAGGGTTGAATACGGCTATTATAGTGACCTCTGTTTTAGAACGGAAATTGATGTTGAAGCTTGTGGTCTGTTGCAGTACGACTATGGGTGGAATTCTTGGTACTTTAAAGTGGCGAACGAACCTATTGAGTTTGACGAAGTATGCCTCGTAGTTCCCGAGACAGCCTATTGTTATATAGATTGCAACTCTGGTGTCACTCGGAACGGACAAATTCAGTTGCGTTTGAAACAGAAAAGATATAAAGATATCTCATTTTATCTGGTGGATAAAAAATGGTATGATTCATACACTATGGAGATTGGTAGTGTTAAGTGCCATCTACTGCTCTCCAAGCGAGATACTGTGAGGAATGAGAATGTAATCTCTGTGCCGATGACACATTTGTCGGAGGATTATATTACTAAGCGTAAGGAGCAAACGCAACAGATGATTGAGACGCTGAATTGGCTCTTCCCGGAGTCGGAACTGCGGGAAGTCACCATTTTGGAAGAGCGTCTTATGGCGCAAGGAGGCAAATACGGATATGGTCGGGCGGTGCGTACATCCGATTCGTCTGCTGCCGTATTTGTTGATAAGTCTTTTTGGGAATCTCCCTCTTTGGCTCACGAATTGGTGCATGCCTATATGAACTACAATTATGAACAGATTGCCGCACGATATTTTTTCGACGAAGCACTGATAGAGTATTTTGCCAATTATGTTTATTATTCGGATTCGGACGAAAGGAATAAGGCTTTTCGGGAGAAGATGGACTATTTCTCGAATCTGCCGGGTGATAAGACGACCTCACTCTTCGACATAAACCGCAATTATGTGGATACTAATTCGGGTGACGGCACATGGGGGACAATCTATTACAGGGCTCCATATCAAATCCATCTATTTGTAGAGAAAGTTGGTATAGAGCGATTTATGGCCGCTGTCTCTAAATTCAATCACCTCGTAAAACAAGGCGTAAAACCTGAATTTGAGGACTTGGGTAAAATACTGCAATCGTTTGGTGCGTCGGAAAAAGATTGGATTTTATTCAGTCGTTCCTTATAAGAGAAGAGAGACCAAAAACACCCGTCCACAGCGGCTCCCTCCGCCTCAAGCACAACGAGGAGGGTAGGGTGACATTTGCTATTGTTGTGGATTAGCTCCTATATTAACTTTATGAGAAACTTGATATTATGAGAAACTTGATATTTTGCATCACTGCATTACTTTTAATGGGGTGCACTACGACAAAATCTACAGATAAACTACTTGCCGAGGTGTGGAACGATGACCAACAACCTCGTCATCAATTGGTGGAACTAACAAAGGCTGTTACGGTAGAGGGGCGTACAGAACTTATC
>JAZQHQ010000042.1:0-3373 GCA_045540675.1 Alistipes sp.
GTTGTCTATCGTGCAGATGCCGGGTGGTATTCCTGTGGCTACAACGGCAATCAATGGCGCAAAGAATGCGGCTCTTATCGCTGCGCAGATTTTCGCCCTCACAGACAAGGCTGTCGAGGAGAAGTTACTCGCCTTCCGCGCAAAGCAAACGGCGACAGTTTTGGCTGCTACGCTGCCAGAACTTTAATTGACAATTGACAGTTGACAATTGATAATTAAAGGAATTTATATTTATAATTAGATAGTTGATGTAGGAAATAATACAATAGACACAAAAACGATTCATCGTTTTACCACTAATTGTCAATTTTCAATTATCAATTATCAATTTGATTTTGAAGTTATGAAAAATCACAGAATATTTGTCGAGAAGTACGCTCGCTTTCAGGTAGAGGCAGAGTCGCTACGCAAGGAGTTGAACGAAAACCTCTCACTTGCTATCGAGGAGTTGCGCGTACTCAATGTTTACGATTTGTTCGGATTCAGCGATGACTTGGTAGAGTGTTGCCGCTACTCCGTATTTGGTGAGATTGTTACCGACCTCGTGTCGGACGAGTGCGATTACGAGGGTAAGAAGTACCTCGCTATCGAGTATCTGCCGGGTCAGTTCGATCAGCGAGCATCTTCGGCGGTTGATTGCGTTCACTTGTTGGAGCCTGCTGCGGAGGTTAAAATTCGCTCGTCACGCCTCTACATCTTCGATGATGGCGTAACGGAGGAGCAGATGGCAAAGATTAAGCACTACCTTATCAATGCCGTAGAGTCGCGCGAGAAGAACTTGCAAATCTTGTCAGACGCTGAACAAGCCGACATTAAGCCTGTACCTGTATTGGAGGGCTTTACCGATATGAAGGAGGAGGATTTGGAGCCATACTGCAAGGCGAATGGCTTGGCGATGAATGCAGACGACTTGCGTTGCGTTGTGGAGTACTTCCGCAGTGAGCATCGCAATCCTACGCAGACCGAGTTGCGAATTCTCGACACCTATTGGAGCGACCACTGCCGTCACACCACCTTCACAACAGAGATTGAGGAGGTGAAGATTGACGACTCGTTTATGAAGGGCGAGTACGAAACTGCATTGGCGGAGTTTGGCATGATGCGCAAGGAGCTCGGTCGTGAGCAGAAGTCGTTGTGCTTGATGGAGCTGGCGACTATTGGCGGTCGCTACTTGCGTAAGATTGGCAAGTTAGACGATATGGAGGTGAGCGAGGAGAATAACGCTTGCTCCATCTTTGTCGATGTCGATATCGAGGGACAAAAGGAGAAGTGGCTCTTGCAGTTCAAGAACGAAACCCATAATCACCCTACCGAGATTGAGCCTTTCGGAGGTGCTTCGACCTGCTTGGGTGGTGCTATTCGTGACCCACTGTCAGGCCGTGCTTATGTCTATCAGGCTATGCGCGTAACGGGTGCGGGCGATATATATAAAGGTATAGACGAAACTATCGAGGGTAAGTTGCCACAGCGCATCATTTCGCGCAAGGCGGCAGCCGGCTATTCGAGTTATGGTAACCAGATAGGCTTGGCGACAACCCATGTGCGCGAGATTTATCACGATGACTATGTGGCAAAGCGTTTGGAGGTTGGTGCAGTTGTCGGAGCTGTCAAGGCGGCAGATGTACGCCGTGAGAGCCCTGCACCGGGCGATGTAGTACTCCTCTTGGGAGGTCGCACGGGTCGTGACGGTATCGGTGGAGCGACCGGTTCGTCAAAGCAGCATACCACCGCTTCGTTGGAGGAGTGTGGTTCGGAGGTGCAGAAGGGAAATGCTCCTGAGGAGCGCAAGATTCAGCACCTGTTCCGCCGTGGCGATGTTACTCGCCTTATCAAGAAGTCGAACGACTTTGGTGCAGGTGGTGTTTCGGTGGCTATCGGAGAGCTGACCGATGGCTTGGATATCTACCTCGACCGAGTGCCTGTAAAGTATAACGGATTGAACGCTACCGAGTTGGCTATTTCGGAGTCGCAAGAGCGTATGTCGGTAGTTGTGGAGAAGAAAGATGTAGAGGCTATGATAGCCCTCTGCCGTGAGGAGAATGTCGAGGTTACGCATGTGGCGGATGTTACCGACACACAGCGTATGCGTATGTTCTACAAGGGCGAGAAAGTTGCCGATTTGAAGCGTGAGTTTATCGACTCGGCAGGTGCAAAGCACTATACCAAAATCGCTCTCGGTACTATTGAGGAGCGCAACCCATTCCATCGTGAGGTCGAGGGCGCAACACTTCGTGAGAAGATGTTGAACAACCTCAAAGATAATAATGTTGTATCGCAGCGTGGTTTGTGCGAGATGTTCGACTCGACTATCGGTCGCTCGACAGTGTTGATGCCGTTTGGTGGTAAGACACAGCGCACCGAGACTCAGGTTTCGATGCAGACCTTGCCTGTACGCCACGGCAAGACCTCTACGGCGAGTGTTATGGCGTTTGGATTCAACCCATATATCTCGGCTTGGTCGCCATATCACGGTGCGGAGTACGCCGTAGTGGAGGCTTGTGCAAAGGTTGTGGCTTCGGGTGCTTCGTACGAGAAGATGCGCTTCTCCTATCAGGAGTATTTTGAGAGAATGAGCAATGCTCACTCGTGGGGCAAGCCTATGTCGGCACTTCTCGGAACTATCCGTATGCAGAAGGCATTTGAGTTGCCTTCGATTGGCGGTAAGGACTCGATGAGTGGTACTTTCCAGAATATCAATGTACCACCAACCTTGATAGCATTCGGTATTACTACACTCGATGCACGCAAGGCTATAAGCCCGGAGTTTAAGACTTTGGGTAATTTCCTCTACCTCGTTAAGCATACGCCAAATGCGAACTACACACCAAATACCGAGGAGTTGAAGGCTAACTTCGCCTTCGTAACCGAGGAGATTGCAAAGGGTAATGTTGTTGCTGCCTACGCTATCGGCTTTGGTGGTGTAGCGGAGGCAGTGGCGAAGATGTCGTTCGGTAACGAGATTGGCGCGAAACTTACTTGTGACGAGGCTACCCTATTCGACTACTCGTATGGTTCGATTCTCGTTCAGTCGGTTGAGCCGCTTGCATTTGAGAGTGCTGTTTTGGTGGGACATACCACCGAAGAGAAGAGTATTGAGGTTTTGGGCGAGAAGTTCTCGTTGGCGGAGTTGTACGATGCAAATAGCGCAAAGTTCGAGAAGGTATATCCTGCCAAGGGCAAGAGTGGCGAGAAGTGCCGCGAGAGCAACCATACCGCTGCTGCACCGCAGTATAAGGGCGAGAAGGTTGAGAAGGTACAGGTCTATCTCCCTGTATTCCCGGGTACAAACTGCGACTACGATACGGCTCGTGCATTCGAGCGTGAGGGAGCAGAGACTCATATCGGCGTATTCCGCAACCTTACACCGGAAGAT
>JAZQHQ010000043.1:0-5319 GCA_045540675.1 Alistipes sp.
ATGAGGCTGTGCAGAAGAATAAGCCACTTGTTCAGCGCGTAGTAACCGTTACGGGCAAGAGCGTTAAAGACACCAAGAACTTGCTTACCCGCTTCGGAACACCCGTTTCGGCACTTATCGAGAAGTGTGGCGGTCTGCCTGAGGGCGACAACCGAGTTTTGAACGGTGGTCCTATGATGGGACGCCCGATGTCGAATTTGCAGTCGCCCGTGATGAAGGGTTGTTCGGGTATCACCGTAATTAGTGGAAAGGAGGCTCTTCGTGGCGAGCCTTCGGCTTGTATCAAGTGCGCAAAGTGTATCGAGGCTTGCCCTATGGGCTTGGAGCCTTATCTGCTCGCAAAGCAGTCGAAGAAGAAGGCTTGGGGCGAGATGGAGAAGAACGATATTACAAGTTGTATTGAGTGTGGTTGTTGCCAATTT
The DNA here is from genome assembly GCA_045540675.1 of Alistipes sp. Taxonomy (GTDB): domain Bacteria; phylum Bacteroidota; class Bacteroidia; order Bacteroidales; family Rikenellaceae; genus Alistipes. The sequence continues at coordinate 423 of JAZQHQ010000043.1, forward strand.
ACTTGTCCTGCAAACATTGCGTTGCTCGACTATGTTCGTCTTGGCAAGCAGACCGTAATGGGCATTATCCGCGCTCGTAACGCAAAGAAATAAAGGAGAAAAAGATATGGCAAACAGAACTATTGTAGCCTCGGCTCCGCATGTTCACGGACCACTCTCGACTACGCGATTGATGGGCGATGTGATTATTGCTCTCTTGCCTGCGTTGGCGGTGTCGGTCTATGTCTATGGCTGGGGCGTGCTGGCAATCACAGCGGTTTCGATTGGCTGCTGTGTGCTTTTTGAAGCGTTAATTCAGAAATTCTTGGTGCGTGGCAAGCAGACCGTAACAAACCTCTCGGCAGTGGTTACGGGTTTGTTGTTGGCGATGAATATGCCGGCTAACATTCCGTTGTGGATTGTGGCTGTGGGCGCACTTGTCGCTATCGGTGTTGCAAAGATGCCTTTCGGTGGTCTTGGCAAAAACCCATTCAACCCTGCTATCGTAGCGCGTGTATTCCTCTTGATTGCTTATCCGGTGCAGATGACATCGTTTGCAATGCCTTCGACCGAGGGCTTTGCCGATGCCTATTCGGGTGCTACACCACTCGCAGCAGCCAAGGCAGGCTTGTTAGACTTTACGGAGTATGACGCCCTCGGAATGTTTACGGGAAATATGGCAGGCTCGTTTGGTGAGGTCGCAACTTTGGCGTTGTTGCTCGGCTTTGCTTATCTCTTGGTGCGCCGAGTTATCACTTGGCATATTCCAGTGGCAATTCTCGGCACTATGGCGGTATTTGCTGCTATCTATGGTGCGGTGTCGTTTGACACTCCACACCTCGTGTCGAACTTCGCTCTGTTCCACCTTATCGCAGGTGGTGCGGTGTTGGGTGCAGTTTTTATGGCTACCGACTATGTTACCTCGCCTATGACTCCGTGGGGTATGGTTATCTATGGTATTGGCATCGGTGCTTTGACTATGACTATCCGTCTGTGGGGTGCATATCCAGAGGGTATGTCGTTCGCTATCCTTATTATGAATAGCGTTGTACCTCTTATCAATAAGTATGTTAAACCACGCCGTTTCGGCTCTAAAAAGTAGGAGGGCAGAGATGAAAAGTTCATTGAAAAATATGGTCTTGGTGCTCTTCTGCATCACCTTTATCTCGGCTGCTTGCGTGGGCGTGGTAAATATGATTACCGAGGGACCTATCCGTACAGCGAAAGAGGCGGCTGTCAAGGCGGCGTTGCAGCAGGTATTGCCAGAGTTTGACACTACCGAAAAGAGCGAGCATATGGCTGACGAACTGCTTATTATCGCACACAAGGCGACAAAGGGTGGTGAGGTTGTAGGCTACGCCATTGAGTCGCAGACAAAAAATGGTTTTAGTGGCTTGGTACGCTTGATGGTCGGCTTCGATACAAAGGGTACTATCTTGAATGTAAATGTCTTGGAGCAGGCTGAAACCCCAGGCTTGGGCGCAAAGATGACCGAGGAGGGCAACCCCCTCTTGGCAAGTATTCAGGGCAAGGAGGCACCGAAAACCAACCTTACCGTAAAGAAAGATGGTGGCGATGTCGATGCTTTGACTGCTGCCACAATCTCTTCGCGTGCATACGCCGAGGCGGTTGCGCGCGCGTACGCAGTATTTAAGGTTGCAGCAGGCTGGCAGAGCGATGTTCAGGCAACCACAGGTGCAACACAAACAAAGAAGGAGGAGTAACTATGGCAAATAAAGTAACAATGTTCTTGAAAGATAAGCTGCTCCTCACTTGGCGTGGCGTGATTAAGGAGAACCCTACTTTTGTGTTGGTTCTCGGTATGTGTCCTACACTCGGAACGACCACCTCGGCAGAGAATGGTTTTGGTATGGGTGTGGCAACTATGGCGGTATTGATTATGTCGAATATCGTGATTTCGCTCATTAAGAACCTTATCCCCGATAAGGTGCGTATCCCTGCATTTATCGTTGTGATTGCATCGTTTGTAACCGTAATTCAGATGTTGATGGAGGCGTTTGTCCCTTCGTTGTACGCATCGCTCGGAGTGTTTATTCCGCTGATTGTGGTAAACTGCATCATCCTTGGTCGTGCCGAGGCTTTCGCATCGAAGAATGGCGCACTCGACTCGGCTCTCGATGGCGTAGGTATCGGCTTGGGCTTTACATTGTCGCTGACCGTAATAGGTGCTGTGCGCGAGGTGTTGGGTAGCGGTGCAATCTTCGGTTTCGACCTCGGTTGTGCCGACTATATGCCTTTGGTATTTGTCTTGGCTCCGGGTGCGTTCCTCGTGCTGGGATTCTTGATGGTATTGTTCAACAAATTCTTAAAGAAATAGGAGTATGGAGACAACATATTTTGCAATTATCATCGGTTCGATATTCGTAAATAATGTCGTACTTGCACAGTTTCTCGGCATCTGCCCATTCCTCGGTGTATCGTCAAAGGTTGAGACCTCGATGGGTATGGGTGCAGCCGTAACCTTCGTTATGGCACTGTCGGCTGTGGTTACTTGGCTGATTCAGACCTATATCCTCGTGCCACTCGGCATCGAGTATATGCAGACGATTGTCTTTATCCTCGTTATCGCTGCGTTGGTGCAGATGGTGGAGATTGTCTTGAAGAAGGTGTCGCCATCGTTGTATCAGGCACTCGGTATCTTCCTGCCGCTTATCACTACCAACTGTGCAGTTCTTGGTGTGGCAATCTTGATGATTCAGAAGGAGTTTTCGTTATTGCAAGGCTTGGTATATAATATTTCGACAGCACTCGGCTTTGCGTTGGCACTCGTAATCTTTGCTGGCTTGCGTGAGCGCATCGAGTTCGAGGAGGCTCCAAAGGCGTTCCAAGGAGTACCTATCGCCCTTATTACCGCCTCGATATTGGCAATGGCATTTATGGGATTTTCAGGACTTGTATAAGTCCTGAAATAGTAAAGGCTAGTAAGGGCAAGTAACGGCAAGTAAGGGCTAGTAATGAAATTTTGATGATGCCGAATATTGTACCAAATAAGAATAATTACAAAACGCTGCTTTCGTATCAGAAGGCGGAGGCAATATTTGATATCACATTCTTCTTTACAAGTAATTTCTTGGAAAAGGGAGACAGGACTATCGACCAGATGGTACAAGCAGCTCGCTCCGGAAAACAAAATATAGTGGAGGGGTACGGAGCGGGAACAACATCAAAAGAGACGGAACTAAAATTGATGAATGTCGCAAAGAATAGTCTTAAAGAGTTGTTGTGTGACTACGAAGATTATTTGCGTGTTCGTGATTTGAGACAGTGGGAGTCTGATTCAAAAGAGTTTATTAAAGCACAACAATTGGGCAAGGAACACAACGAATCGGCTTTTTGGCGAATACTTATCAAGACTCGAAATGCTGAAACAGTTGCTAATTTGGCTATTATTTTATTGAATCAGTGCGACTACCTATTATATAGGTATATACAGAAAATTAGTGAGCGTTTTGTGAATGAAGGGTGCTTTCGTGAGAAACTTTCATATCAACGAAAAATAGCCCGTAATCCAAAATTGTAATAAATCTTTACTGGCCCTTAATGGCCATTACTAGCCATTACTAGCCTTTTCATTAAAAGTTGGGGAAATATCCCCACCTTTTTTGTCTTATTTTATTTTTTTAACGAAAATCGTTAAATTTTTATCGAAAAAGATTGCAGAATAAAAATCTTTGCTCTATATTTGCAACGAGAAACATTAAAAGTTTAATCTTAATCGTTAAAAACTATGAAACTGAACAAGAAAAGTAAATTGTTGCTTACCACTTCATTTGTGGTAACGAGTTTATTGGGTGCATTGGTAATTGTGCATACTGCGGTGCAAATTCTCGGAGGAATGAGAGATGCGGGCGATAACTACAAAAATGCAATTGGAATTATGGATACGGGCAACTTCCTGCACAATGATGGTAGAGCCACCGAGCCTATCGTTGTTGTTGAGGGTAGCGACACCGAGCCTCAAATCTTGGCAAAGCCTACTGAGGTACTTTTATATTCGGAGGCAGAGAACTTTGTGATGCCAAATCATTGGGGATTCAAGGCGTGGAAGGCTATGTTTTATCTTCGCACTCTACTGCTTGTTGTTATGATTGTGCTATTGCTTTACTTTTCTCTTGTTACCCTGCGTGGCTCTCGTACGGGAAAACTCTTTACGCGTGGTAACCTATATATTATATATGTACTAACTCCGATATCGTTTCTCTATCTGCTTGCCAATGATAATTTCTATACATTCAAGCAGTATGCAATAAGCGAACTATATGCTGATAAGGCATCAATTGCCCTAAACGGCTCGTTTACTCTGAATGCCGAAACATTGGTTGTGCCATTGTTGCTCATAATTGTGGCGCAGCTCTATAAGGTGGCTATTGTAATGAATGAAGATGAGGTGATGACCGTATAGAAGTAGAGTAGTATGGCTATTATAATAAATCTCGATATGATGCTTGCTAAGCGCAAGATGACGCTTTCGGAGTTGTCAGAGCGTGTGGATATTTCGATTGTTAATCTTTCAATCCTAAAAACCGGCAAGGCACGAGCTGTGCGACTATCGACACTCGATGCTATCTGTGATGTGCTCGATTGCCAACCCGGAGATATTTTAGAATTTAGGAAGGAATAGAGAGAATCTGTCCGCCAAAGCTCTTTCGACATCTACCTTGTTTGGAAAATGCTCATTTACGCTCAACCAAAAAAGTCTTCGAATAGGATTTAAGCTTTGTTATACAACCGTTAGCAAAAGGGGTGTGTCTAAAAGAATGAAGTGACCCCAAAAGTTTGGACAAAAAACTTTTGGGGTTTCTTTATGCGCAAAAAACACGATTACGGAGCATTGCTCAAATATATGAGGATGCTCGAAGAAGGTCATTCTGTTCGTTACCTTCACTTGAAGTATGGG
>JAZQHQ010000044.1:0-47047 GCA_045540675.1 Alistipes sp.
CGACACCATCAACGAAGAGTTACTATCCTACGAAGAGAAGTCGGAGATTATAAAGAAGGTGGTATCAATTGTTATGGTCGAGAAACCCAACCCAACCTATTCCATCATCAAAATATACAATCGTATGAACTCGGTAGTCTATATCTACCAAGTCCACTGTTGGAGACATACTTGGGAACTGATTAGAGAGTCCAATACGAACAAAGACCCGCACATTCAGATTAAGTCCAGACCAACCATATAAAACCTATTAAAACTCAAACCCTATTAACTTAACATTGAAATAGAGTTTAATATCCCACTAAAATCATATTAGTTTAAGGTTTTATGTTAAAGAAATATTCTTTTTTGTTATATATAATCAACTAACAGTTAATAACATACGACAATGGAGAAAGTAGTAATTCTTGCACGAGTAAGTACCGACAAACAGGAGTATCAACGACAAATCACAGAACTTACCGAACACTGTCGAAAGATGGACTGGAAGGTAGTTAGAATCTTTGCCAACAAAGTCAGTGGTGCGAAGTCTAACGAAGACCGAACCGAAATACAGGAACTCATAGAATTTGTAAAAACCAATCAAATTCAGAGAGTCGTATGTTTGGAAATTAGTCGTATGGGGCGTAATACATTGGAGGCACTCAAAGTAATCCAACTCCTCAACGAACACAAAGTAAGTCTATATGTGAAGAACTACAATTTGGAGACTTTGGATAGTGAGGGCAAGGTCAATCCAGTCGCATCATTGATTTGCACTATACTTTTAGAGATTGCACAGATGGAACGACTAACTATTAAAGAACGAATGGAGAGTGGTCGCAGGCAGTATATCGAGAAGTGTCGTAGGGAGGGTATCAAAATGGGTCGTCCAGATACCTATCGTAAGAATATTGAAGAGTACAAAAAACAATACCAGAGAGAGTTCTCACTGATTCGTAAGGGTCTCTCCCTGGCAAATATCTCCGCAATTACGGGCACTTCAATTAATACTATTCGTAAACTCCGTATTCTCGTTAGAGATGGGAGGGTTTAGCACTCTTGATACTCTCCGTCTATATATATTTCGACATCACCATTATCATCTCCATCGCACTCTATCGCATTGTATTCATTGCCATCGTATATAATAGTGCCACCTGCATTTGTGATGTATAATTTTGAAATATCAAACTCCTCATATGAATCAACTTTTACCACAAAAGCATTCATAAGGTATTCGTTGTGTTGAACATATGCCAAACCTTCGTCAGGTATTTCAAAATATGCTTCTTCAAATTCAATATCTTCATCGTATGTTGTGCCTTTGTCTAAATCTTGATTTCTGAATAATCGCTCAGGAAGGATTGGACTTTCTGCAACAAACACACTATTTATATTAGTTAAATACCACTCTCCATCCTCCATTAATTCATTAATGCCTACATTCTCCAAAAATTCTTCTAGACTCTCACATTCGTAATCCTCTAAGACACTTTCAAGTTCTACTGTTCCAGCTTTGTCTGCATTGCAACTTACAAAAAGAATGAGATATTTCCAATCCTTTTCATTCTTAGTAATTTCTTTCTTTACCATAAAAAGTTAAGTTTTAATAAGTTAGTAAATAGTTGTGAAATATTTATTTCATTGCAAAGTAAAGTATATATTTTGATAGCTCATATCAAATATGCAAAATTTTAGTTTATTCTCTCTAAAACGCAAAGTTTGAATATAGTTTCTCATAGATGGCTCTACCTGCTCGGTCTATCGCCATCATCTTATCTACTTCGGAAAAGTGCTTTGGAAAGGTGGCGACTTTCTGTAACATTTCGAGATAGAATCCTTCGTCTCTAATAGTTCGATAGATGCGAGTTAGTTGCCCTAAATTCAGTTTCGCCCCTGTATGAGGGTTGATAGTCAGCAGAAGGTTGTCCTTAAAAAAGAACATACAACCATATGGGTCTAAAAACTCTCCTCTATTAAAGACCTCTAACCGTTTTTGATTGTCTTCTTCTATTTGTCGATACCAATCATCATCGGTCATTCCTAACAATTTTGAGGTAAATAAGACATCGTATTTATGGCGTGATTGTCTGACTAAAATCGTATGATAACTATCACGCAGTTTTTTGAATTGCACCTGTAACTCTTTGAGTGCTTTTTCTTTCTCTTTAATAATTTCGCTATTATTGTGTGTTGTCTTCATCTGAACATCTTTACTATCTTTTGCCATCGCTCTTTTCGCTATTTTTATCGCCTTTAACTCGGCTTCAAGGTTTTCAACCTTTGCCTTAAGTCGGTTAATGGTTTGGTCTTTTGTCTCTCTCATCGTTACATATATCTTTATTGTTTGAAATAACATATAAAAAACCGACCCTAAATTTAGAGTCGGTCATAAATAGTGGTAGGATATTATTACTTTATATCCACATAGATACTTACCATATCTTCTATTGCATTGACATCGGGATATAATCCCTCTTTTGTTTTACGAATCAGTGTTTTCATTGGAAAGAATGTACCCTCACTACCTTTTGATATTGCCCGTTGTGGTTTTAGAAAAATTCTATTCTCTTCATCGAGATATAGGCCATCTCCCTCTTCGATATAATCGTTGATTCGTATATAGTCGGTAACCACATCATAGATTACCAAAATCTCTCTGTCGTAATCGCTAATAGCGTCTTCGTCTTTCCCCTTTTCAATAACTACAAATTTATCAACTTCGGGAATTACCGCCAATCCCGACTCTTTAAGGTGTATCTGCCCTGCATCGTCAATATAATCAACAATATAGGTGTTACCATTCATTCGGGTTGCCTGTGTGTCAATCCCATTGTGGTCTTCCATTTGAAGAATTCTGATTTTGTCTCCCTGTTTCATTAGTCTGTCGTTTTATAGTAATACTCTAACTCTTCCTCTTTGAGGTTGTCAATACACCAACCATCACACTCTCTCCAAAGGGTGTCGTATGTCTCTGCGTAGTCGTGATTGAATCGACTCCACCTCCAAATTTTCCAATTCAGAACCATTGCCAATTCGGTCATATATTTATAGTCGTGTTTCCACTCCGTAAACGCCCTTTGGTAAGTATCTTTAATTGCATTGATACCAAACTTATCCGCAATACTAAAATCCATATAAAAGGTTGTAATCGGTTGATATCCCGTTAACTCCTCAATTCTCCACTCTTCTAACTTCATAAATCGTTTTTGATTTTATATAACAAAATAGGGAAGATTATTTAGAGAAAAAGACCATTTATATCTCAAACATTACCCCAATTTGTAAATAACAAAGTTTTGTTTCAATATTGTTTTTTTAGAGAGTTTTGTTCAATTTTGCACCATAGGTGTTGGTCTTTTGCGAAATGTTTTCTAACTTTGCTCTCGCTATGATGCTCGTAATGAGCAGATATAGCAGACATAGAAAGTGTTTTCGCAGTCCTAAAATGGAAATGTAGCAGTTTTCACAAGCAAAGGGACAATCGGACAACACCTATTTCTTGTATATATGCTATTGGTGTATCCCTACACCAATCCTTATGGCATATTACAGGTGTGGGGCATTGTATCGTTTATTTTTGCTTGGGTTTTGCTACAACCTCCATTTTAATAAACGAAATCAACTCCACACTTTCTTTTTGTAAATAACAATCCATTTGGGAGTTGAGTGGTTTTTGGGGTTATAAACCCCACACAGAGATGCTTATGAAACAAACTTACATTTCACCTGACTTGCAGCAATTTTTCGTTGCTTGCGAGCTGGGTTTTTCGTTATCTACCAATATTGGAGATTGGGAAGATGGTGGTAATTATGGCGGCTCGGCAGATTAAGAGAATTACACTTTAAAATCATAAAATTATGAAGAAAAAACTACTTTATGGATTGTGTTGTGCAGCACTTTTCGTGGGCTGTACAAAAGACCCAAATGAGGTTTTTGTTCCACAAGGAGAGCAAATTCCTATTCAATTGTTGGGTTCTATTGACCAAATCGCAGCATCTCGTGTCAATGACAATGGATTCTGCAATGGTGACGGCGTAGGTGTCTATGTTGTGAACTATGAGGGCGAGTCGGCAGGAACTATGCTCTCAGAGGGCAACCAAGTTGATAATGTTCGTTATGTCTATAACGAGTCAGAGAATAAGTGGACACCCGACTATCCTGTCTATTACTACGACAAGGTTACTCCTGTCGATATTATCGGCTACTATCCTTATGTTACCAATGTGGAAAATGTAAATGCCTACTCCTTTGAGTTGGCAAAAGACCAATCAACAGATGCTGCTAATGGTCTTATGGGAGGATATGAAGCATCGGACTTTTTGTGGGGTAAGGCGGAGAAGATTACCCCTACCGAATCTCGTGTAAATATAACCTTCAACCACAAAATGGCGGGTGTGCAGGTAGAACTTGTTGAAGGTGCGGGTTGGAGCGAGAATGAGTGGGTAGGTTTGGACAAGCAGATTCTTGTTTCCAACACTATCCGTAAGGCAATTATTGACCTCGCTACGGGAGAAGTTGCCCCTATTGGAGAAGTGCCAACTACGGGAACTATTCCTGCCAAGAACAACGACTCGTGGAGAGCGGTAGTTGTTCCTCAAACCGTTGAGACATCTGTTGCGCTCTTCAATATCACTGTTGATGGCACTTCGTATGTCTATCGCTATAAGGTCGATGGTGCGCCTACTGCTTTTGAATACTTTTCGGGCAAACTCCACAAATTCACTATCGAGGTATCAAAGAAGGAACAGCAGGGATTGGAATTCAAACTTATTGGTGAGGCAATTACGCCTTGGGAGAGCGAGACTATCACCCACGATGGCACAGCACGAGAGTATGTGGTGGTAAATGTGTCAAAGGCTTCTACCGAGATGAATATCAGTGCATTGAAGGCGGCAATCGAAGCATCGGGTAAGGACTATAAGAAGATTAAGAACCTGAAGATTACAGGAGAGGCAAATATCAACGACTTCTACTTTATGCGTGATGAGATGAGCATCTTGCAGGCCGTAAATATGAAGGAGTGTGTTATTGTTGAGGGTGTAAATAACTATATAAATGGTGCTGCTAATGCAATTCCAAGAAGCGCGTTATATAGGAAAACAACTCTTACATCTTTTGTATTCCCCGACACAATTACAGCTATTGAAGATAACGCATTTAGAGAAACGAATCTCTCAGGTGCACTGATTATTCCAAATAGTGTTGAGCGAATTGGTGAAGGAGGTAGTAATAATATGGGCGCATTTTGTATGTGTGATGGATTAACATCCTTATATCTGCCTAAAAATCTCAAGCAAATAGGCAGCTTTACATTTTCATCTTGCTCAGGGCTATCTGGAACGCTAAATATACCTGCGGGTGTAACACATATAGAGAAATCTGCCTTTTATCAATGTTCTGGTTTTACCGGCAATCTCGAACTTCCAAAAAATCTCGAGCTACTTGGTGATAATGCATTTGCTCAATGCCAAGGTTTTACAGGTTCTATTATTATTCCTGAAAATGTCACCTCGATCGAAGAGAAGGTATTCGCATATTGTAAGTTTGATGGGCATTTGAGATTACCTCATAATTTATTAATTATTGGAGATTTAGCATTCTCTCAATGTCAATTCCAAGGTGCACTAACATTGCCAGAGGGACTATTATCTATTGGTATCGGAGCATTTAGCGAGAATAAATTCTCAGGAGAATTAAAATTTCCATCATCGCTAAATACAATAGCGGAAAGAGCTTTCTATAGATGTTCTAACCTAACAGGAGTTGTGGAACTACCGAAAGATATATTGATGGTGCCAGCAAGATGCTTTGAAGAGTGTAAACAGTTGGAAGGAGTTATCCTACCAAAGGGATTAGAACATATACAGTCGGGAGCATTCAAAAACTGTTATCAACTTGGGGCTATCACCTCACACGCTTTGGTGCCTCCGACTGTGGCAAGTGATGCTTTCAATGGTGTGGCAAAGGACAATTTTACGGTTGAAGTACCCGAGGCGTCAGTGAATGATTATGTATTGGCTCCAGTATGGAAAGAGTTTAAGCGATTCTCGGCTTGGAGAGATTTCTCGGTAAGTCGCAGCCTCTTCCGTTCACTCAATGCAAGCAATAGTAAGACTATCGTTTTACGAGCTTTGTCCGATGCTGAATGGAGCGTGGAGAGTAAACCTGAATGGGTAACAGTTGAGCCTATGGGTGGAATCGGTAAGACCGATGTAACAATTACTGTAAATGAGATGTCCGCAGGGGATGTCGGAACCTTTAAGGTGGAAAGTTATACATCTTCGGGTTCGACAACTTCAACAACCTACAATGGTCGTGCAGGAGAGGTGGTATTCCTCCTTAATGGTAAAGACTACCGCACACGCACCAAAATAGAGCAGTACGACTATAAATACGGTGATGGAACGGTAATAACCAACCAAACTGCAACCGTAGGCAATGGTGTAAATATTGTCTTTATGGGTGATTGCTTCGATGCGCAGGATATTGCCACAGGCAAGTATCTCAATGGTGTAAATGAGGCTATCGACCACTTCTTCGCAGTTGAGCCATACAAGACCTATAAGTCTTATTTCAACATTTACACAGTGTTTGGTTTGTCGGCAGATAGTGGAGTTGGCTCGGTAAATACCATTCGTGAGGCAAAATTTGGCTCGCAGTATGGTTTGCAAGCAGCAGGCTCGGTGGGCGTTGATGAAAATGTTTGTTTCGAATACGCTTGTAAGGCTCCAACAATAACGGTAGATAATATCTGCCAAACACCGATTGTGTTGATTGAAAATACTCACGAATACGATGGTATTACCTATATGTGGGGTGATGGTTCGGCTATCGCACTTGTACCGATGTCGCAAGATGCCTATCCTTACGATTTCCGAGGTGTATTGCAACACGAGGCTGGCGGTCATGCCTTTGGTAAATTGGGTGATGAGTATATCTATCACAATGCGTTTATTGAAACTTGCACATGTGACTGTTGCGACCATACAAAGGAGTTTAATACAATGAAGTCTTATGGCTTCTATGCAAACTTGGCTCTTACGGGCAATATGTACAAAGTACCTTGGTCGCATCTGATTTTCGATGAGAAGTATCAGAATACGGTAGATATATACGAGGGCGGTTTCTTCCATACACGAGGAGTGTTCCGTTCGGAGCAAAATTCGTGTATGAACAACAATATCCCATACTTCTCGGCTATATCCCGTCAGGCAATAGTAGAGCGTATTATGAAATATGCAGGAGAACAGTTCTCATTCGAGGAGTGGAAAGCAAGAGATAAGGGATTAGCAACCGATGAGCCTGCAACTGCATCTACTCGCTCGATACCGTTCACATCCTCTTATGAGCCAGTCCAAACAGGACACGCTCCGAAATTTATGGGAGAGAAACCAGTGTTAAACTTCTAAACAGAGTATAAAGATGAAAAAGTATATAGTATTAGCAGCCTTGGCATTGACTATTGTAGGTTGCGAGAATAATGACAGTATCCCTGTTGTAGATGACGGTGCAATGCAAATCGAGGTGTTGCACCCATCAGCAACACGAGCAACAGAGACAACATTCGAGAGTGGTGATGTTGTGGGCTTGTTTGCTACCGAATATAATGGAGAAGTAGCCTCTCCACTCCAAATTTCGGGTAACTGGACTAATAATGCGAGTGTCGTTTATGATGGTTCGGTATGGAATCCTACGAAGAAAATCTATTGGAGCGAGAATAAGATGGATGTTTATGGTTACTATCCATATATGAATCCAACTTCGGTAGATGAGTATCTTTGGTCGGTACAACTCGACCAATCAACACCTGAAACCGCCGAAGGTTTATCTGGATATGAGGCATCGGACTTTCTGTGGGCAAAAGCGACAGGCGTGTCAAAAACAAACGAGAGTGTTCAGTTGCAATTCGAGCATCGCTGTTCGAAATTGGTTATTAAATTGGTGAAAGGTGCTGATTATTCTGGCGTTTTACCGACAGAGTCAGAATTGTACATTCATAGTACTGTGCCAACTGCAACCATAGATTTCGCAAATGGAACGGTAACAAAGTATGTGTATGGCGAGATGGAGACTATCAAAGCTCGTAGAGTGGATGATGAAACTTTTGAGGCAATCATTGTTCCACAAAGACTCGAAACTCGTCGCCCATTTTTGGAGTATATTGCAAATGGGGTATCATACTTATTGGAAGATACATTTATCTTCAAAGCAGGAAAACAACACACATTGGAGCTAACCATAAGTTCAAACCCTGACCAAATCCAAATCGAAGTTGGCGGTAATGTCGGTGGCTGGGAGTAAAAAATGTCAAACTTTGGAGGGTGTCGCTTTGGTGGCACCCTCTGCTAAAAGATTAAACAATGAAAGATTTTAATAAGATTAATACCGAGCAATTATGTAACCTTATAGAGGAATATGCCTCTACTTGGGGAAGTTTATCTAAAAAGGAATTTGAATCAAGGCTATTTAACATTCTAATAGAGAGCAAAGTTGTAACATCAAATATATACGATATAATGAGTAAGTTATGTGTTACACGCCAAAAAGCAAGAAATCTTCTATACGAATATAATGTGCGAAAGTATAGTAGTAGTAATAATCAGCAGAGCCTTTTGGTAAATGAATTGATTGATATGCTTTTTAATCCAATTGTAAGTGAGGATAAAAATAGCAAGATTATTAAATTGCAAGTTGAAAACCCTTATATGATAGATTATATAAAAAATATATTTGCGAGAGAGCGCATTCTTGTAGATGGCTCATTTTCTCCAGATATTATTACTATCAATAAAAATGAATTTATGTTTTTGTTTAGTTATTGCTGTATAAATGACGAAAAAAGAAAAGCCACCTTAAAGGAAAGGGGAATTATTATAGAGAATAAGAATCTAAAGAATATTTCTACTATTTGCTCTTCTATTGCAGGGATATTTCTCAATACACTTGGAGAAAGAGCAGTAGAAGAAATATTTAATATCTTCGAAAAAACAGATTTATCAGATAAGGTTGTGGATTGGTACAAATTGCTATTCTCTAATAATAAAGAGTAATACTTAACATATAACCATCTTTGTGTACCTCTCGCAATATCTCTTCGGTCTGTTGGGTAAGGTCTTGATGCGATGTACTTACTCTACTTAATACTATTACCTTTTTCAATGTATTGATAATCTGTTATTTATAGGATTATAAATAACAAAAAAAGAGGATAGATTTAGTGATTTTAATGACTTAAATTATTAATTCGTCTAACTGATTGATATAGATATCGTTATAAAGATTAATAATTCAGAGTTGAGATGGTGGGTGTTTTTGGGGTGATTATATATAATATATATTATGGGTCTGACAGTCAGTTTTTTCAAAATGCAATTATTAAATCGTATAACTGATTGATATAGTTGTCGTTATAGAGATTAATAATTTAACTCTAAAAAATAGTGTTTCCGATACCTTTTAGACACACTGAATCTTATTATATTTTCATTATAGGTATATAAAAAACGAAGCAAGGAGATGTCGAATTTCTTCGACATCTTTTATTTTTGATACTATGTCCCGACAAACTTGTTTGTATGGGTATGGTAGCAAAAATAAAGTGGTTGATTTTCAACTCCTTGCGAAGTGATTGTAAGAGCTCCCGCGGCAAGCGGAGGGGAAAGGCGTTAAGCGTAGCGAGCATAAGCGAGCGCAGTAGCCAATCCCCTATCCACTACAAAGAAAACGATGTAAGAAACCGATAATCAGCAGCTTACATCGTTTTTCTTTTTGTCATCACCCAAAATTTTACCTATAAATTAGGGACTACCGAGAATTTTTGGCGGAGAGATAAGAGCCCCCCCCCAAAAAAAACGATAACAAACAAGCCTGCTTCGCAAAAAAATGTTAGACCGTTTTTTTATTGTTTATATCCATTAAAAATTGTATATTTGTATCAACTTTAACCAAAACAGATTTTACTATGATTGGATTTATTATTTGGATTGTGGGTCTTGTGTTGGCCATAAAGGCTGCATTGGAGATCTATCGCCTTGAAGGTGACATGCTCAAAAAGGTGTTGTTTATTGTACTCGTGCTATGCACAAGTTGGATAGGCTTGCTCGTATATTACCTTATTGCTCGCGATAAGATGGCCGAGTGGGTTAAATAGCAGAAGACGAAATCGAAAGAAGAGCGTACTCCATTCTATTTTGGAGTACGCTCTTCTTCTTGTCGCTGTGAGGATTCTATCTCTCAACCAACAATGCCTAACGCTATAATAAAGGGACAAATTCGCCTATAATTACCTGCTCCAACTATCGCTGCCACCGCATATCGTTTCCAATACATTGGCCGCCATACCTATAAATACCAAAATCCCGAACAACATAAACTACATCTCCTCGTTTAGTTTTCTACTCTCCACCAAATATATCGCTGCGCAACTCGCCAACATAAGGCAAACAGCCAAGCCCTTTACTAAAACCGTTCCTACTGTAATAATTACCTCTGTCATAATCGTATTGTTTTATTGGTTTACGATGCAAAGGTATAGGTGTATTTTGACAATTTCTGTCAAAATACACCTATTGCGAAATTTTTGATAGAGATACTCTATTTGCAGTAATCTTTGTGCAGATTATCTGTGACAAAACGAGGATCGCGGATATGGAGGTTCACGAAAGAGCCTTTGCCTCCCTTTTTGTCGCATTCAAGAATGCGATTTATTTTGGTGGCATTATGTTTTCCGATACCCACATTCATATTTGTAACGCAGGAGTTGAATTTGCCCTCCGAGCGGAACGCAAGGTGTTTGCTACCGCGTTTGGAGTACCAATAAGCGAAACAATTGGTGTAGGTGCTATATTTACTTCTTTTGATAAGGAATGCAGTGGCAAATTCGTCACTATAACAGAAATCATAGAAGTTGTTTCCCTCTTCATCGACAAAGCCGCAACTTGTTTCGTAACCCGGATTTTTGCCGTAATATAGAGGATGCACATTGCGCAAGCAGTTAGCCCCCGACCTTATGATAAAGCCGGTATGTACACCTCCGATTCTTATATTTGTAAAGGTGTTGTCGTATCCCTCGACCAATACACCGACAGGCTTGCCGCTCTTGCAACCCACGATATTCAGACCGCTGATGTCACAGTCTGATGAGCCGCTATTTGCTCCATGTCTAACATGTAGTCCAAGTATCGTGTTCTTTATTGAGCAGTCGCGTACCACGGTTTCGCGACCACTATCTATTGATATTCCTTTGGCTACGCCCATGCAATCGATTATTCCGCCTGCAAGATAGTAGTTACTGCCCGGTTTGGTGATATTGTTTGCCTTGCATTTTCCGCCCAAACGAATCATTGCTTCCTCATGCGCCCATTCTTTGGCTGCACGAATTATGGCGTATGCCGATAGTTCGAGCGATACACTCTTTTCGGGGTCGGCAGGAGTGAGGATAGGTTTTGAGATTGGATATTCTCCATCGGGGAAGAATATAGTACGGTTAGGATTCTCATCAATGATGCGCTGCAAAGCATCGCTAACATCTCCCGAACTCCACTCTTTTGCCTTGATATGGTCGGTTACAACAACAAATCCTCTTTTGTTGTGAGCCGAAAGGGTAATTGGAGAGAGTGAGAGAAGAATGGAAAACACCAGACTTGTTAAAACGAGACGATGATTCATGTATGCAATATTTTAAGGTTAATGTATTGCAAATATAAGATATTTAATTTACCTTTGCAAAGGTAATAATGTTTTTAATCGAAAACACAGTAGCGTTATGAAGTTACTATTTATTGGCGGAATCGGCATGACCGAAATTCTTATTATTGCACTTATTATTCTCCTCTTGTTTGGAGGTAAGAAGATTCCTGAACTAATGAAGGGTTTAGGTAAGGGAATTCGCTCGTTCAAAGATGGTGTGAATAATATCGCAGACGAGGAGACTGCCGAGAATAAAGAGGAGAAGAAGGAGTAGCGTCAAGAGATGAGCAACGAAGGCGACAACCTTACTTTTTGGGAACATCTTGACGAGTTGCGCGGTACGCTCTTGCGTATTATTGGGGTTACTGTGCTATTCGGCATAGGAGCATTTTGCTTCAAAGAGTTGCTTTTCGATATAGTTCTTGCTCCTTCCAAATCCGATTTTCTGACCTATCGTCTGATGCAGCGCATTGGCGTTGAGTCGGGCAGCTCGGACTTTTCGGTTAACCTTATAAATATTGAGCTGGCGCAGCAGTTTATTATTCACATGAAGATGGCTCTCTATGCCGGTTTGTTCTGCGCATTACCTTATATATTATATGCGCTGTTGCGCTTTTTGATACCTGCACTTGGCGACAAGCAGAGGCGATACACTTCTATCTTTATCGCTTGCGGATACATTATGTTTATTGTCGGTGTTGCGGTCTGCTATTTTGTTATTTTTCCGCTGACGCTTCGTTTCTTGGCAACCTATCAGGTTAGCAGCGAAGTGGCGAATATGATATCGCTCAAATCCTACATCTCCACCTTTGCGGGTATGAATGTGGCGCTTGGTTTGGTGTTCGAGTTACCTGTATTATGTTGGTTGTTGGCTATGTTGGGCGTTATGAAGAGTCAGTTTATGCGCGACTATCGCCGTTATGCAATAGTTGTAATTCTCGTTCTTGCGGCTATTATCACTCCAACTTCCGATGCCTTTACTTTGGCATTGGTAGCTCTGCCTATGTGGCTCCTCTATGAAGCAAGTATTCGTGTTGTAGCAATCGCGGAGAGATAGAAAATCTTTATATATACAGACAAAAAAAGGTTGCCAGTCTGGGCAACCCGAATTTTTGTAGTCGTAGCGCTACTTACTCCGCCTTGGTAGTCATACGGCGCTCCTTGATACGCGCCTTCTTACCTGTAAGCTCGCGGAAGTAGTAGATACGAGCGCGGCGAACAACACCATACTTGTTAACCTCGATCTTGTCGATGTGTGGTGAGTAGAGAGGGAAGATACGCTCAACGCCTACGCCGTTAGAAACCTTACGGATAGTAAACATCTTGGTCTTACCTGTACCCTTAATCTGGATAACTACACCACGGAAGCTCTGCAAACGCTCCTTGCTTCCCTCGATGATACGATAAGTTACGGTGATTGTGTCACCTGCACCGAACTGAGGGATGTCGGCATCGGTCTTAGCCCACATCTGCTCGTTCACGAGTCTGATTAATGAATCCTTGTTCATTGTTGCAACAAAATTTATTAGTTTCCATTCAACATTATCGCTGCAATCTCGCTACCATAGTCGGACACTGCCGTCTAATCCCGTCTTCTCGATTACGGTTTTTATGCCCTAATTTTCGAAGCCCCCTGCTCAACTGCCCTATATAAGAGGTTGATATGCGGGTGCAAAGGTACAACTATTTTTCAAAAAAACAAAATCGTTCTGATGAGTTCTTTTTGCACGAGAACTTCGGATTCCAAAATGCTCACATAGGCTTACTATGCTGCGCTTTTGTCGCCTTGCTTCGCACAAAAATAATTTCATCATTGACGATTTTGTGTGCAGGCAGAGTTCTGATGAGTTCTTTTTGCACGAGAACTTCGGAGACCAAAATGCTTACATAGACTCACTATGCTTTGCAAAGAGCTAATGACCAATAGAAAAACGGACTGATTTTTTCAGTCCGTTTTCCGTCTATTTCAGCCACTCCGCAACCGAAGCGTCTGACGGCATTCGCAAGTCGCCGCGTGGCGAGAGCGATACGCTTACGACCTTCGGACCATCGGGTGCTGCCGAACGCTTGAACTGCTGCGAGAAGAATCGGCGCAGGAAGACTTTTAGCCAATGAGCAATCTCCTCTTTTGAAAACTCTCCGCAGAAGGCACGACACGCCAAATACTCAATCTTCGCAGGCGAGAAGCCGTTGCGCAGGAAGTTGTAGATAAAGAAGTCGTGCAGGGCGTAAGGACCAACCAAATCCTCGGTCTTTTGCGCTATATTGCCCTCGTTGTCGGCAGGGAGCAACTCCGGACTTACAGGAGTATCAACAATATCCTTCAAAGTTGTGCGCACCTGTGTGTTGGTATCGTTCTCAGCGCACCACTCAACAATTTTGCGCACCAAAGTCTTTGGTATCGAGCAGTTTACATTATACATCGACATCGAGTCGCCATTGTAGGTTGCCCAGCCGAGTGCCGCCTCGCTCAAATCGCCCGTGCCGATAACTATGCCGTTCTCCTTGTTTGCCAAGTCCATAAGTATCTGCGTGCGTTCGCGTGCCTGTGCATTTTCGTATGCTGCACCGCGCTCGTTAGGGTTCAAACCGATATCGGCAAAGTGCTGTTCGCAAGCCTTACGAATCGAAATCTCTCGTGTTGTGATACCCAACTCACGCATCAATGTAAGCGCATTTTGGTAGGTGCGGTCGGTAGTACCGAAGCCCGGCATTGTAACACCGATAATGCCTTTACGGTCAAGTCCGAGCGTGTCGAAAGTGGCTACCGTTACCAACAATGCCAAGGTCGAATCCAAACCTCCCGAAATGCCGATAACTGCGCACTTGCAGTTGATGCTCGAAAGTCGCTGTGCCAAACCCGCACACTGAATAGTGAACGCCTCACGGCAACCCTCCGAGAGGTCGGCAGGGATAAATGGTGCAGGGTTAATCTCGCGCTCCAACTCGCTCTCGGGTTGCGGAATATCAATCTTTACGACATCGAAACGATTGTCGAGGTTGATAAACGATGTATGTCTGCGGCGTTCGTTGAAGATATGCTCAACATCGATATCCGCAACGGTCAATCGAGCTTCGCGCACAAATCGCTCACGTGCAGCGATGATTTTGCCATTCTCGGCAATGATGCCGTTACCCGTAAATACGAGGTCGGTCGAGGACTCGCCTACGCCTGCCGAGCAGTAGATATATCCGCACAAGGCGCGAGCCGACTGCTGCTTGATAAGCGAACGCAAGTAGCTGTGCTTACCCAAAATCTCAGGCGTTGCCGAGAGGTTGAAGATAAGCGTTGCACCAGCCAACGCCATATCCGATGATGGTGGTGCAGGGACCCACAAATCCTCGCAAATCTCCACTCCGAAGCGTGTGCCGTGAACATCAAACAAGAGGTCAGTGCCGAAACGCACTCGCTGTCCGCAGATTGTAATCTCGGCATTGCGGATATCGCGCCCCTCCGAGAACCAGCGGCTCTCGTAGAACTCCGAGTAGTTCGGGATATAACTCTTTGGCAATATACCGCATATCTTGCCGTTGGCAATCACTACGGCGCAGTTGTAGAGGTTGTTTTTGTAGTATATCGGCATTCCGATAATCGACACAATAGGTCGTGGTGTAGCGAGTAGTTGCGCCAAAGCCTCATCGCCTGCCTCGATAATTCGTGACTGCAAGAACAGGTCGCCACAAGTGTAACCCGTAAGCGAGAGTTCGGGGAACACCACCACACTCGCACCTCGCTCCACCGCCTCGGCGGTCATCTTGTCTATCGCCTCTGCGTTGGCGTGGCAGTCGGCAATCTTCACCAGCGGTGTTGCCGCAGCAACTTTTACAAAACCGTAACGCTTAGTCATAGTTTTTCGTTTTCACTTTTCCGTTTTCCGTTTATTTCGCCCAGAGTTGGCAGAGGTTGATAATAACCTTCACCGCCTTCTCCATGGTGTTCAGTGAGCAGTACTCGAATTTGCCGTGGAAGTTCATACCGCCTGCAAAGATATTCGGGCAAGGCAAACCCATAAACGAGAGGCGCGCACCATCTGTTCCGCCACGAATAGGCTTGACGATTGGCGTAACATCTGCCTCAATCATCGCCTCCTTCGCCAACTCGATAACCTGCGGATGCGGCTCAACCATCTTGCGCATATTGTAGTATTGGTCTTTGAGGGTAAGTTTTAGCACTCCCTCGCCATACTTGTTGTTCAAGATACCCACGATATTGTGCATCCACACCTTCTTTGCCTCGAACTTGTCGAAGTCGTGGTCGCGAATGATATACGATATTGTGGCCTCCTCGACCGTACCCGAAATACCTACGCAGGGGTAGAAGCCCTCGTAGCCCTCGGTATATTGTGGTCGCTCCACAGCAGGAACAAGCGAGTTCAACTCACACGCCACATCGATAGCGTTAATCATCTTGTTCTTGGCATATCCGGGGTGGACATTGCGACCTTGAATGGCAATCTTTGCCGATGCAGCGTTGAAGTTCTCATACTCTAACTCGCCCTCGTAGCTGCCGTCCATTGTGTAGGCGAAATCTGCACCAAACGCCTTTACATCGAAGAAATCTACACCTCGACCAATCTCCTCGTCAGGGGTAAAGCCGATACGGATCTTGCCGTGCTCAACCTCGGGGTGCGACATCAGGTACTCCGCAGCAGTCATAATCTCTGCTACTCCCGCCTTGTCGTCTGCACCGAGCAGGGTAGTGCCGTCAGTGTGAATCAAAGTATGACCAACAAAGCGGCTCAACTCCGGGAACTCCGAAACTCTCATTGTGAGCGATGGGTTTAGCACGATATCTTTGCCATCATACTCCTCGATAATGCGTGGGCGTACATCTTTGCCACTCATATCGGGCGATGTGTCCACATGGGCGAGGAAGCCGATTACAGGGGCATTCTCCTTGCCTTTTGTAGCAGGGATAGTACCCATAGCGTAGCCATACTTGTCAATGCTTACATCCTCCAAACCGAGAGCCTTCATCTCCTCGACCAAGAGGTTTAATAAATCCCACTCCTTCGCTGATGAAGGGAATGTTTCGCTATTCTCGTCTGATTGCGTATCTATCGCAACATACTTCAAAAATCTATCTTTCAACTCCATAATATTTTTTATTGCTTTTAGCCATTAGCCATTGGCTTTTTGTTTGTTATCTGAACTCTTTAAGTCATCACGGCGCAAGTAAATTAAGGATTTGTAACGGCTAGTAATGGCTAGTAAAGAGGGCGCATACCCTTACTTGCCTTTACTTGCCCTTAGTAGCCCTTACTTACCCTTTTTAAATTGCGCCATCTTTTCTACTCCTCCTTCTTTGCCTTCAAAGTGTGAACGGTAAAGTAGATTGCCAAAGCGATATACATCGCCAATGCCAACCACTCGGCTGCACTCGATGCTGCCCACTCTGTCATATAGAGGTCTACGCCCACGAACTTTAACACAGCTGCCACAACGCCCATCAACGCACCACCTGCGATAAAGCCCGATGCGAGGAGTGTTCCACGATCGAAACGAGCCTTGTTCAACGCCTCATCCTTCGAACGATTAGACACAAACCAAGCGATAGCACCTCCCGCTACAAGCGGAGCATTCAACGACATAGGGATAAACATACCGAGTGAGAATGCCAATGCAGGAACGCCAATCCAATTCAATACAAGTGCCAACACTGCACCTGCAAAGTAGAGTATCCAAGGTGTCTCGCCACCCTCCATCAACGGCTTGATTACGGCTGCCATTGCGTTTGCCTGCGGAGCAGTCAGAGCGTTCTCACCCACGAAACCATAGGTCTTGTTGAGGATAATCATCACACCCGCAACGGTCGCTGCCGAAACGAATGTGCCGAGGAACTTCCACTTCTCCTGTGTGCGTGGGGTAGTGCCGAGCCAATAGCCGATTTTGAGGTCGGTGATAAAGCCTCCTGCCATCGACAATGCGGTGCAGACAACTCCTCCGATAATCAACGCTGCGGTCATTCCCTTCTCGCCCTCCAAGCCAATCGAAACAAGCACCAACGACGAGAGAATCAAGGTCATCAGCGTCATTCCCGATACGGGGTTTGTTCCCACGATAGCGATTGCATTTGCGGCTACCGTAGTGAAGAGGAACGCTATCACAAATACAATCAGCAGAGCAATTATGGTGTGGAACCAGTTGCCCAAAACGCCAAATTGGAAGAATACAATCGTAGCGACCAACACTGCGATAATCACCGAGAGGATAACCTTCATCGAGATATCGCGCTGGGTGCGCTCAACTGCGCCCTCTGCCTTCTTGCCGCCAAGCTCCTTGAATGCCAAGCCTACAGCCTGCTTGATAATGCCCGCCTGCTTGATAATACCAATCAAACCTGCCATTGCGATGCCGCCAATGCCGATAGGGCGACCATACGCCTGAAACAACTCCATTGCGCTCATCGAAGCCGCCTCTGCCGATGCGTAGCCCACAAGCGGCACAATCACAAACCATACAAGGCATGAGCCTGCGGTGATGATTACGGCATACTTCAAGCCGATAATATAACCCAAACCGAGCAGGGTTGCTCCCGTATTCATCGAGAACTCCACCTTGAACTTATCCGCTACTGCAACACCCCAAGCGGTCATCTTGGTTGAGATATTCTCCGCCCAAGCACCAAACGATGAAACGGCGAAGTCGTACAATCCGCCCAATACGCCAGCGATAGCGAGCAACTTGGTCTGCTTGCCGCCCTTCTCGCCCGAAACGAGTACCTCGGTAGTTGCGGTAGCCTCAGGGAATGGGTACTTGCCGTGCATATCCTTAACGAAGTATTTGCGGAATGGCACAAGCAGAACGATACCAAGCACACCTCCCAACAACGAGGAGAGGAATACCTGATAGAACTGCGCTTCCAAGCCGAGGATATAGAGTGCAGGGAGCGTGAAGATAGCACCTGCAACAATTACACCCGAAGATGCGCCAATCGACTGAATAATAACATTCTCGCCCAGCATACTGCGATTCTTGCCACGCAACGAGCCGAAGCCTGCCGCCAAGATTGCGATAGGGATTGCAGCCTCGAATACCTGACCAACCTTCAAGCCGAGGAAGGCTGCTGCTGCCGAGAAGATAATAGCCATAATAACACCCATCGTTACCGAGTATGGCGTAGCCTCGGCTGGGGTACTCTGTGCCGACATTATCGGCTCGTACTCTTCGCCCGCCTTCAATTCACGATAGGCGTTTTCGGGGAGTGAAATCTGTTTTTTGTTCTCCATAAGTTATTTTTTTGTTTTCTGAACTCTTTGAGTCATCACGGCGCAAGTAAATTAAGGATTTGTAACGGCTAGTAGCGGCTAGTAAAGAGGGCGCATACCCCTACTATCCTTTACTTGCCCTTAATAGCCCTTACTTGCCGTTATTAAATTGCGCCATTTTATCTACAACTTCTCTATCAACTGCTCTAACTTTATTCCGCGTGAGCCTTTCAGCAATACAAGGCTATCGCTTATCGGGCTGTTTTCGAGTGCTGCCACCGCCTCGGCGGTCGTAGGGTAGAGTGCGTAGTTGGCTTGCAACTCCTCGCCAACTGCAACAAACGCCTTTGCGAACTCGTTACCTACCAAAATTATGCGCTCGGCTATGGTGTCTGCCTTACGGAGAATGGTGCGGTGCGCCTCCTCACTCCACTCGCCAAGTTCGAGCATATCGCCCAAAATCAACACCTTGTGCTCCGCCTCCATTGTGGCGATATTGTCCAACGCTACCTCCATACTCGAAGGGTTGGCGTTGTAGCAATCCACCACCAAGCGGTTGCGCTCGGTCTTGACCGCCTGTGAACGGTTGTTATCGGGCGTGAACGATAGTATAGCCTCGGCAATGCGCTCGTCTGTAACCCCGAAGTAGCGACCTACCTCCACCGCAGCAGCAATATTGTAACGGTTGTAATCGCCCGTAAGGTTACTTCTGAAACCCTCGCCAATCGAGCGCGAGTAGTACTCTACTGCCAAATCCTCTCTCGCAGCAGCCATCTCGCACAACACCTCGTCCTCCTGCGGTACAAAGGCGCGACCGCCATTTTCGTTAAGGTGGTCGAACAGTTCGCCCTTGCCTTTGCGGATACCCTCCACTCCTCCGAAACCTTCCAAATGTGAAAGTCCGATATTTGTTAAAATGCCGTAGTTAGGCTCGGCTATCGAGCAGAGCAGAGCAATCTCGCCCTGCGCACTCGCACCCATCTCCACCACGCCAAACTCCGTTTCGGTGGTCATCGAGAGGAGCGTCAAAGGTACGCCGATATGGTTGTTGAGGTTGCCGCGTGTTGTCGAAACCTCGAACTTCTCCGCCAAAACGCGCGATACCAGCTCCTTTGTTGTGGTCTTGCCGTTGCTGCCTGCAATGGCGACTATTGGGATAGCCAAACGGCGGCGATGCTCCTGCGCCAACGCCTGCAACGCCTGCAAAGTATCCTCCACAAGCAGTAGTCGCTCGGCGTATTTAGGGTTGTTGTTGAGAATATCCTCGCGGTCAATAACGGCAGCCGAAGCGCCCTGCTTCAATGCTTGCAGAGCGTAGTCGTTACCATCGAACGATGCCCCGTGCAGTGCAAAAAAGAGCGCACCGACCTCAATTTTTCGAGAGTCGGTAGTTACGCCCGCAGAGTTCAAAAATGCGCTATATAGTTTTCCGCTTTCCGCTTTAACCCCTCTTCGAGGGCTTTTCTTCCTTCGCACCTCGGCAAAGTGTGCAAGCACCCTCTGCTCTCGGTTTGGCGTCAGTTCCGTTTTCAGTTTTCCGTTCATTATATGTGTTTCTCTCCCGTGTTGTACTTTACCTCATCAATATACTTCTTGATGTTCTGTTCTTCGGTACGAGGGCAAATAAGAAGTACATCTTCGGTATCCACCACAATATAGTCACGCAATCCATTGATTATTGCCACTTTACCCTTCGGAATTGACACCATCGAAGAACGGGTATTGTAGGTATAGCACCCCTCTGATGGCTTAACATTGGCGTATTTGTCTTTGCGCGATAGTTGGTACAATGAGCCCCAAGTGCCGACATCGCTCCAACCGAAATCTCCGCAACGAACATAGACATTATCCGCCTTCTCCATAACACCGTAGTCGATAGATATGGCGCGACACTCGGCAAACACCTGCTCGATGGCTTTTGCCTCCTCTGCCGTACCGAGTTTGTCGGCAATCTCCTCGAAGAGGGCGTAATGCTCGGGCAGATGTGTAGCGACTGCTTTGATGATATCCTCGACCTTCCAGATAAAGATACCCGAGTTCCAGAAGAACTCTCCCGATTGCACAAATACCTGTGCCAACTCCAAATTCGGCTTCTCGGTAAAACACTTCACGCGCGATATTGTAGCATTGTCACTCTTTTGGATATATCCATATCCCGTTTCAGGTCGTGATGGGGTAAGACCTATGGTCATCAATGCGTCATTATTGGTCGCAAAGTCGATGGTATCCTCTACAATAGAGTGGAACTCTGCCTCGTTCAGAATAAGGTGGTCGGCAGGCGTTACTATCATCATTGCATCGGGTGCAACCCTACGCAAGTGGTATGCTGCATAGCAGATGCAAGGCGCAGTATTGCGACCTATCGGCTCGCACAGAATCTGCTCTACGCGCAATTCGGGAATATGCTCCAACACGAGGTCGCGATATCGTGTATTTGTTACCACGAGGAAATTCTCGGTTGGCACAAGATGTGCAAAACGCTCGTATGTCATACGCAAGAACGACTTTCCCGTATCACAAATATCGAGGAATTGCTTTGGCTTGCTCTGACGGCTCTCGGGCCAAAAGCGAGTACCTGCACCACCCGCCATAATTACGCAATAGAGAGGTTTTTTGTTATTCATAAAATAGTTGTTCTAAATTTTATGATACAAATATAGTAAATATAATTCTCAAATCGTAATTTAATTACTATATTTGCATAATAAAAATTTATATAAGTATATGCCAAAGATTTCAGAACGCGCAGTGTTGATGCCGGCATCGCCAATTCGCCGCCTTGCTCCGCTTGCCGAGGAGGCTAAAAAGCGTGGCACAAAGGTCTATCATCTCAATATCGGTCAGCCCGATATCAAAACTCCGAAGGTGGCTCTCGATGCTATCCGCAATATCGACCGCGAGATATTGGAGTATAGCCCGAGCGATGGTTTTCTCTCGTTGCGTGAGAAGTTGGTCGGCTACTACGATCAATACCAAATAAAACTCTCGCCTGACGATATTATAGTTACTTCGGGCGGCTCGGAAGCGGTATTGTTTGCCTTTATGTCGTGTCTGAATCCGGGTGACGAGATTATCGTTCCGGAGCCTGCGTATGCCAACTATATGGCATTTGCCGTATCGGCAGGTGCGGTAATTCGTCCTATCACTTCGACTATCGAAAATGGCTTTGCATTGCCTTCGATAGAGCAGTTTGAGGAGTTGATAAACGAGCGTACACGAGGTATCCTGATTTGTAACCCGAATAACCCTACTGGCTATCTCTACACCCGCAAGGAGATGAATCGTATTCGCGACCTTGTGAAGAAGTACGATCTGTTCCTCTTCTCTGACGAGGTTTATCGCGAATTTATATATACGGGCTCACCATATATCTCGGCCTGCCACTTGGAGGGCATCGAGGAGAATGTGGTGCTGATTGATTCGGTGTCGAAGCGATATTCGGAGTGCGGTATCCGCATCGGAGCATTGATTACCAAGAATAAGACTCTGCGCGCAGCGGTGATGAAGTTCTGTCAGGCGCGATTGTCGCCACCGTTGCTTGGTCAGATTGCAGCCGAGGCTTCGCTTGATGCCCCTCGCGAGTATGCTATCCACACCTACGAGGAGTATATCGAGCGCCGCAACTGCTTGGTCGATGAGTTGAATAAGATTGATGGTGTCTTTTCACCGATTCCGATGGGTGCGTTCTATACCATTGCCCGCCTTCCAATAGATGATAGTGATAAGTTCTGCGAGTGGTGCTTGCGCGAATTTGAGTACGAAGGAGCAACGGTGATGCTTGCTCCTGCTTCGGGTTTCTACTCCGAGCCGGGCTTAGGCAAAGACGAGGTCCGCATCGCATACATTCTCGAAAAAGAGGAACTGAAAAAAGCAATCCGCATTTTGGGAAAAGCAATCGAAGAATACAACAAGATTAAGAAATAAGTATGTCCGCTCCTTTGGCAGAGAGATTGAGGCCGCAAACCCTCGAAGACTACATCGGTCAGCAACATCTGGTCGGTGAGGGTGGTGTGTTCCGCCGCTTTATCGAGGCGGGGAATGTGCCATCGTTTATCCTTTGGGGACCTCCGGGGGTGGGTAAGACTACACTTGCCCGTATCGTGGCAAATACCCTCGAAAGACCTTTCTATACACTCTCGGCTGTCACATCGGGCGTGAAGGAGGTGCGCGAGGTTATCGAGTCGGCGAAGAACCAAAAATTCTTTTCGGCTACCACTCCGCTGTTGTTTATCGATGAAATTCACCGCTTCAACAAGTCGCAACAAGATTCACTGCTCGGAGCAGTGGAGCAGGGTGTTATAACCCTTATAGGTGCCACAACCGAAAACCCTTCGTTTGAGGTTATCTCGCCACTTTTGAGCCGTTGTCAGGTCTATACCTTGAAGCCGATGCAAGATGAGGACTTACAAAGGCTGCTCGACCGCGCATTGACAACCGATGAGGAGCTGAAAAAACGAAAAATAGAGGTAGCGGAGTCGGCTGCATTGTTCCGCTTTGCGGGTGGTGATGCGAGAAAGTTGCTCAATATCTTGGATATTATAACCTCCTCGCGCGAGGGCGATTTGGTGATTGCCGATGACCTCGTTACCGAAGTGCTGCAACAGAATATCGCCTTGTACGACAAGAATGGGGAGCAGCATTACGATGTTATCTCGGCATTTATCAAGAGCGTGCGAGGTAGCGACCCGAACGCTGCAATATACTACTTGGCACGAATGTTGGCAGGGGGTGAGGAGCCGCGATTTATCGCTCGCAGACTTGTGATTTTGGCATCGGAGGATATCGGCTTGGCAAATCCGAATGCGTTGTTGTTGGCAAATGCCTGCTTCGATACGGTGCATAAGATTGGTATGCCCGAGGCTCGAATTACGCTTGCCGAAACGACCATCTATCTCGCCACCTCGCAGAAGAGCAACTCGGCATATATGGCGATAAACGAGGCTCTTGCGTTTGTGCAGAAGGATACTAATTTGCGACCTGTGCCGTTGCATCTGCGCAATGCCGTAACCGATTTGATGGCGGAGCAGGGCTATGGCGATGGCTACAAGTATGCTCACGACTACGCTGGTAATTTTGTGGAGCAGGAGTTTATGCCGGAGTCGCTCAAAGGTAAGCAATTTTACCACCCGAACACCGGCAATCAGACTGAGCAACGCATAGCCGAAAGGTTGAAAATGCTTTGGAATAATAAATATGAATAGAATGAAAAGGTTTATACTATTTGCAACTCTGATTTTCACTATGGCGACAACAATGGCACAGACTAAACCGACAACCTACTGCTTTGTAGAGGGCGAAAAGCCGTTGTATCTCGACCACTATCGCGCAGAGGGCGAAGGTGCACACCCTTGCGTGTTGTTCGCCTTTGGTGGAGGTTTTTCGCACGGCAATCGTGCCGATGAACGATATATGCCATACTTCGATATGCTCCTCTCGGAGGGCTTCGATGTGGTGTCGGTAGATTATCGCCTCGGTATGGAGTATGCTCTCGACCCCGAGAAGGAGGTCGGACCATTGGAAGGCGCATGGGCGATGTATCGCTCGGTGAACTACGCTGCCGAAGATGTCTTGCGTGCTACGAAATATCTGCTTGATAATGCCGATAAGATGGGCATTGATACTTCGTTGATTGTTGCAAGCGGTTCGAGTGCCGGTGCAATTGCAGTGTTGCAGGCCGAAAACTACCTTGCTAATAGCGAGAGTTACGCAAAGAGTCTGCCTGCCAAATTTAACTTTGCAGGCGTGATAGCCTTTGCAGGAGCGATATATTCGGTGCTTGGCGAGCCTGATTGGGAGTGTAAGCCTTGTCCTATAATGCTATTCCACGGCAATGCAGACCGCAATGTGCCATATCGTAAGGCGACAATTCTCGGAACGGGATTTTATGGCTCGGACTATATAGCCGAGCAGTTGCACGAGAAAGGTGCGACTTACTATTTCCATTCGGCACACTATCGAGACCATGCTCTTGCTATCACCCCACTGACCGATAATCACGATGAGATTTTAATGTTCCTAGGTCGCTGCGTTCTCGGTGGCGAGAAGATGCAACAGACCAATGAGTTTGTTGCCGAAGGTGTCGAACCGTGCGAAACAAACTTTACGATTCAAGAATATTTGAATAGTAATTACTCTAATTAGGGGGCTAACGGCTAATAGTAAAAAAATATCGT
Source organism: Alistipes sp. (assembly GCA_045540675.1). Lineage (GTDB taxonomy): Bacteria > Bacteroidota > Bacteroidia > Bacteroidales > Rikenellaceae > Alistipes. Next base: position 25,056 of record JAZQHQ010000044.1, read on the forward strand.
GGCAATCGCCACGATATTTTTTTACTCCAACTCAATTGCCGTAAAGAACTCCGGACAGTGGAAAAGAGGCTGCGGGAGTGTAATCGGTTGCCACGAGAGGAAGTGTGGTTTCGTGAGGTTGTCGCCACATTTGTAGAGATTAACCTTCAACTTCAAGCCGTTCCAACTCTCTACCTTATGCTGGTGCATAATCGCGGTAGGAAGTCCCAATATCAACGACCACTTATTATCGCCTACACGCTCCTCGAAAGGCTCTGTGCCGAGCGAAGTATGGCGTTCAACCTGCGAAAGTACGGTGTCGTCTGCATGGATAACATCCTGACCTTTGGCGCGATAGCCAATCAACATTTTGCCGATGCAGGTTGTTTCGATATTGTAATACGCTTCATCATTGAGTGCGAGGAAGAACTCGCAACACGAATCGGTCCAAACTTCGCCGTTGTCCTCCGCTACGCGAGCAGCTGTGTACTGCTCCTCGACATCAAAGCGCACATACAACTTCTCTCCTGTATGGAACATCTTGAATGTTACCTCGGGTGCATAGGGGAAATCCTCTGCCCAATTGCTGCAAGCAATCTTCTCGGGTGCAATACCCTCGAAAACTTGTTCGAGAGTACGCCCTGTCATATCAATTTTTGAAACCTTCATTTATGCGCGATATTTAGCAGTTGTAGTCTTAATCACCTCGCACATCTCTGCGTACTGCGACTCGATGCTCTGCAAAAGGGCATATTGCGCGTGTGTACGCACGAGGTTGTGATCTGGCGACATAATTTTATAATAGGTATCACCGTTGATGTAGTCCATCAAGAAACGCAATACCTGCTCGAAGGTGATGTAACGAGCCGAGAATGCGAGATGGTCCAATTCTGCCTGTGTAAGGGTGGTTGCCTGCTGCGAGAGGTAGCCATCTGCATAAGCTGCGAACATTGGCAACGAGAGCGACACGGTCGAAAGGTCGGCTGCATCCTCTGCGCCTGTGTTGGCGTAGGTGCGGATAGCATCGCCGAAGTCGTTCAATGCAGGAGCTGACATTACGGTATCCAAATCGATAACGCAGAGAACATTACCTTGTTTGTCGAAGAGAATATTGTTAATCTTGGTGTCGTTGTGGGTTACGCGCATTGGAATCTCGCCACTCTCAACCTTTGCCCAGAATGCGAGCATCTCCTCACGGCGCGACTCAATCCACTCAATCTCCTTTGCAAGCGAAGCCTTGCGACCAGCCAAGTCCTGAGCCAACGCCTCGTCCCACTGAACAAAGCGGTGTTTGATATTGTGGAAGCCCTTGATAACCTCTGCCAAAGGCTCGGTAAAGTCTGCCAACTGCGATTGGAACTTACCGATACCCATACCGCCCATACGAGCCAACGCCTCGCTATTTGCCGAATCGTAGGCTACGGTGTCGGCGATAAACTCGCACACAGCCCAATACTCGCCCTCCTCGTCAATATGGTAGAACTTGCCATCGTGGGTGTGGTTGATTGTCATAACCTCACGGCGAATATTGCCACCCTCGGCAGCAACCTTCTTACGAATGTGAGCAGTTACGCGGTCGATGTTATCCATCATTGCAGGAACATCCGGGAATATAGATTTGTTCTTGCGCTGCAAAATGTAGTTCGGAGCGTCACCCTCGGTGTGGATAATGAAGGTATCGTTAATAAATCCCTGTCCCAGCGGGGTAATCTCTTTAATTGTGCCATCGAGTACAAACTCAGAGGCAATTTTAAGAAGTTTCTCAGTCATAATAGTATCTTTTTATAGTTAATTGTCCTTCCAATCAGCAAATTTATGCAAAAAAAGCGAGAAAACAAAATATATTTTGTACAATAACCCACAATGTGCTATCGTTATATTGCAGTAACAGAAGGTTCTTTGTGTATCATTCTTGCAACGGTGCGAGAAAAAAGATATTATATGCGTATAAAAACTTTGAAAACTTTTTTGGTGTTTTGAGTTTTCTTTGTATCTTTGCATCGTTGTAAAGTGCATTGTATGTCGAAACGAGAAAAAGTTATCAAGCGAGCGGCGGAGATGATTGCCGAGTTGGGCGTGAAATCGTTGCGTGTCGATGATTTAGCGAGCGATTTGGGAATCTCGAAACGCACTCTGTATGAGATGTTTGGCGATAAGGAGGAGCTGCTCTATCACAGTATTAAACATCTTTTGCAGAGCGAAGCTAACGAGATTCAAGTAGCGGTTTCGGTTGAGCAGTCAGGCATACCTGCATTGTTTGAGATATTTGATGCTATGATGGCTCGCTCGGCAGTGCGTAAGCGTGTTACGGAGAACTTGGCGAAGTTTTATCCCGAGTTGTATGAGCGAATTATGACTGAAAATCGCGACTACGGCTTGGCTATATTGCGTGAGAAATTGAACAGATTAGTTAAGGAGGGCTTGATTTCGGAGATGGTAAATATCGACCTTTCGATAACGATGTTCTACTATACCTCGATGGGTTTGATGCGCCGACATGGTCGATTGGTGCTTCCGAATGGGGTTTCCGAATTGGAGGCGTTCCGCTATACGATAGTGAACTTCTTCCGTGGTATTGCAACATTGAAGGGTGTGGAGCAGATTGATGCTTACATTGCACAAAAAGCAGAAAACTAAAAAACAAAGAGAAACTATATAATATAATTAAATGGTAAGATGAAAAAACTTGGTTTATTTTTAGGTTTTATTACCTTGACGCTGACCTCGGTAGCACAGAGTGCCGAGCAGGCAGCTTTGACCTTGACTTTGGAGCAGGCGCTCGAAATTGCTTTGAGCGAGAATCCTACAATCAAGGTCGCAGAGCAGGAGATTGAGATTAAACGCTATGCAAAGCAGGAGACCTACTCTTCATTGTATCCTCGCTTCGATGCCACAGCGCAGTATCAGCGAGTTATTGCAAAGCAGACGATGGTGATGGATTTTGCAGGTCAGACGCAGTCTATCAAGGTTGGTAGCGACAACTCGTTCAATGGAGGTATCTCGGCATCAATGCCTATCGTAAATGCGCAGTTGTGGGAGAGCCTCAAAGTGTCGGTGGCGGATGTTGTGTTGGCTGTTGAGAAGGCTCGCTCTTCGCAGATTGATATGATTGAGCAGGTGTCGCAGGCATACTTCTCCGTGTTGTTGGCTAAGGAGTCATTGGAGGTATATCAGCGCGTCTATGACAATGCCGTAGAGAACAACAAGAATATCAAGAAGCGTTACGAGGTCGGCTCGGTTTCGGAGTTCGACTTTATCTCCTCGAATGTGTCGGTGCAGAATGCCATTCCGAATGTTATCGAGGCGCAGAATAGCGTGGTTTTGACCTTGTGGCAGTTGAAGGCGTTGCTTGGCATTGACCTCAACAAAAATATCGATGTTGCAGGCTCGTTGTCAGACTATGAGGCGCAGATGAACTATGCCCATACAATCGACCAGCTCGATCTGTCGAATAACTCGACTTTGAAGCAATTGAATATTCAGGAGGGTATGCTCGAAAGCGCATTGAAGATTACCAAGTTGGCAAATGTACCTACCTTGTCGGTAAATGCGGCATATCTCTATACGGCACTCGGCAACGATGGCAAGTTCTTCCAAGCAAAGGCGTGGAATCCATATTCGTATGCAGGTGTGCAGTTGAATATCCCGATTTTTGCGGGCAACCAACGCCGTGCCGCAACGCGTCAGGCGCGTTTGAACCTCTCGAACTTGCAGTTGCAGCGCGAGAATGCCGAGCGTCAGTTGCGAGTTGCGGTAGTGAACAGTTTGAACAATATGCAGACCAATGTTAAGAAGTTCTCGGCTGCGGCAGCAACCGTAGGTCAGGCACAGCGAGGCTACGACATTGCAGTAAAGCGTTACGAGGTTGGTCGTGGTACGCTGGTAGATGTCGATAACTCACAGTTGCAACTCACACAGGCGGAGTTAGGTCGCAATAGTGCGATTTACAACTTCCTGATTGCGAAAATCTCGCTCGATAAGATTCTGGGCAACCACAATGTAAAGAGCAATCACGACTATATCGACCGCTACGAGTCGATGTACGAAAAACGATACGGAAACAAATAATAAAAAAACAGATATAACTATGAAGAAGATTTTTTTGAGTTCGATGTTTGTAGTGGCAGCCGTAGCGATGGTATCGTGCGGTTCGAAGCAGGCTGCAAAGCAGAGTGCAGAGGAGGTTGTTGAACTTCCAAAGATTGAGGCACAGAGAGTAGCGAGCCGTATGGTTTCGCAAGAGGCTACATTTACAGGTACAGTAGAGGCACAGGTGGTGAACAATATCGCACCGCAGCAGCCATTGCGTATCAAGGAGATTCGCTTCGATGTGGGTGACCATGTGAAGAAGGGCGACCTTTTGGTGAAACTCGACAACTCGTCACTCGTTCAGGCGAAGGCACAGTTGGACAATGCAAAGAAGGAGTACGAGCGTACAAACGAGTTGTATGAGTTCGGTGGTGCTTCAAAGTCGGAGTGGGACGCACGCCGCTTGCAGTATGAGGTGGCACAGACCGCTTACAACAACCTTGTTGAGAATACCACGCTTATCTCGCCTATCTCGGGTATTGTTACTGCCCGCAACTACGATAAGGGCGATATGTACGCAGGACAGCCTGTATTGGTTATCGAGCAGATTAAGCCGGTGAAGATTATGATAAATGTATCGGAGCCATTCTTCGGCAAGTTGAAGAGGGGTATGCAGGTATATGTTACCCTCGATGCTTATGGCGATGAGGTGTTCAAGGGTAAGGTCGCACGAATCTATCCTACAATCAATCAGGCTACTCACACCTTCCAAGTTGAGGTGCAGATACCGAATGCAAACGAGCGTGTTCGTCCGGGTATGTTTGCGCGCGTAACGCTCCCATACGGCAAGAAGAATAATGTTGTTATTCCTGACCGTGCCGTGCAGAAGTTGATGGGTTCGGGCGACCGCTATGTATTTGTATATAACCCTGCGGACAGCACCGTGCGTTATTCGAAGGTTGAGCTTGGTCGCCGTCTTGATACCGAGTTCGAGGTATATTCGGGCGTTAAGAGTGGCGAGATGGTCGTTACAAAGGGACACATGGGTATCACCAATGGCTCGAAGGTGGAACTTGTTAAATAGTTAAAGCTTATTTACAATGAATATCTATAAATCAGCAGTCAATAATCCGATAACGACAATACTTGTCTTTATTGCGATTTCGATATTCGGTATCTTCTCGTTAGCGAAACTGCCTATCGACATGTTTCCGCACATCGAGACTACCAATATCATGGTTATTACCGCCTATCCGGGTGCGAGTGCAATCGATATTGAGGAGAATGTAACTCGCCCACTCGAAAATACTCTGAATAGCGTTGAGGATTTGAAACATATCCATTCGCAGTCGAAGGAGAATATCTCTATCGTAACGCTCGAATTTGAGTATGGAATTGATAGTGATGTTGCTACGGCAAATATCCGAGATAAACTCGATATTGCAACCAATATCCTCCCTGACGATGTCGATAAACCGATTATCTTCAAGTTCTCGACCGAGGAGATGCCTATTATGCTCCTCGCAATCAAGGCTAACGAATCGTGGAGTGGTTTGTATAAGATTATCGATGAACGTGTTACAACACCTTTGGCTCGTGTCAATGGTGTGGGTTCGGTGTCGGTAACGGGTATCCCTGAGCGACAGATTCAAATCTATTGCGACCCTTACAAGTTGGAGGCTTACGGATTGACAATCGAGCAGATATCGCAGATTATTGCACAGGAGAATATCTCTGTGCCGGGCGGACAGATGGATGTCGGCTCGAACACCTACTCGTTGCGTGTGGATCAGGAGTTCAACGGAGCAGAGGAGATGCTCGATATCGTAGTCGGTACTCGCAATGGCGCAAATATCTACTTGCGTGATGTTGCAACCGTAACCGATACCCAGCAGGAGCGTGCGCAGGAGTCCTTCAACAACGGTACCCGAAGCGGTATGATGATTGTTCAGAAGCAGACCGATGCCAACGCTGTTCAAATCTCGAAGAAGGTTCGAGAGCGATTGGTTGAGTTGCGCAAGGACCTCCCTTCTGATGTAACTATCGAGCCATATATCGATATGTCGGACAACATTATGGATACGGCATCTTCGTTGATGGATACTATCCTTATCACCTTTATCGTGGTGATGTTCGTGGTGATGTTGATGCTTGGTCGTTGGCGTGCGATGTTTATCATCGTGCTTACGATTCCGATATCGATGCTTTCGTCACTGATTTACCTCTTGGCGACCGATTCGACACTCAACATTATCACCATGTCGGCTATCTCAATCTCGATTGGTATGGTCGTGGATAATGCGATTGTGGTGTTGGAGAATATCACTACTCATGTTGATCGTGGCGCACGCGTTAAGCAGGCGGCTATCTTCGCTACGAAGGAGGTCGGTGTGTCGATTATCGCTTCGACATTGACCACCTTGGCGGTGTTCCTTCCTTTGACCATGATTGACGGTATGGCGGGAGTATTGTTCAAGCCAATGGGTTGGATGGTAACTATCACCTTGACCGTTTCGATGGCTGCTGCATTGACCTTTACTCCGGTGCTCTGCTCGAAGATTATGAAGCAGAATCCGAAGAAGTCGCGTATGCAGAAGTATGTCGATGGAGCAATGGGCTGGCTCGAAAATGGCTATGGCAAGATGTTGAATTGGTGCGTAAATCACCGCAAGACCTTCCTCTTTGGTGCATTGGCACTCTTTGTGGCAGTTATCGTAGGCATTGGACCAATGATTAAGACAGAGTTCTTCCCTACGCAGGATAATGGTCGTATTGCCGTGAAGATTAAGTTGCCTATCGGTACTCGTCAGGAGATTACTCGCGACTTGGCTTTGCGTATAGATGAGCAGTTCCGCAAGGACTATCCGGAGATTATCGCTATCGGTATGAGTGAGGGTACGGCAGATACCGACAATACCTTTGCAGCAATGCAGGAGAACGGTACTCACTATATCTCGATGAATATCCGCCTCTTGAAAAAGACCGAGCGTGAGCGTACTCTGACTGAGATTTGCGACCTTATGCGTAAGGATTTGGACAAGTATGCCGAGATTCGTACATACGAGGTTATCGAGTCGGGACAGAAGGGTGGTGCCGGAGGTCAGCAGTCGGTTGATATCGAACTCTATGGCTACGACCTTGAAACTACCGACCGTGTCGCAGCCGAGATTAAGGAGAAGATGCTCGGCGTTGAGGGCTGTACTGAGGTTACCATCTCGCGAGACGAATATACTCCTGAGTATCAGGTTGTGTTCGACCGTGACAAGTTGGCTCGTAATGGCTTGAATGTGGCTACGGCTGCAACATTCCTCCGTAACCGCGTAAATGGTGCTGTGGCATCGTACTATCGCGAAGATGGTGAGGAGTATGATATCTTGGTGCGCTACGATAAACCATTCCGTGAGTCTATCGAGGATTTGGAGAATATCACACTCTACAACTCTATGGGACAGGCTGTTAAGGTGCGTGATGTAGGTCATGTTATCGAGGCAAATACCCCTCCTACAATTCAGCGTAAGGACCGTTCCCGTTATGTGAAGATTTCGGGTGCTATCGGTCACGGCTACGCTATGTCCGAGATTATCGAGGGTACAGTTGCCGAGTTGAACAAGATGGAGTTCCCTGCCGGTATCACTTGGGAGTTGGGAGGCTCGTATGAGGATCAGCAAGATACTTTCAAGGATTTGTTTATGTTGTTAGCCTTGATGATTATCCTTGTATTTGTGATTATGGCTTCGCAGTTTGAGTCATTGACCTATCCATTTGTAATTATGTTCTCGTTGCCATTTGCATTGGTGGGAGTAATCCTCGGCTTGTGGATTTCGGATACTGCAATGGGCGTTATGGGCTTGCTCGGTATCTTGATGTTGGTGGGTATTGTGGTAAATAACGGTATCGTGCTTGTCGATTACACTCGCTTGCTCGTAGGTCGTGGATACTCAATTCTCGATGCCGCAGTTGCAGCAGGTCGTTCGCGTATGCGTCCAATCCTGATGACTACGCTCACTACCGTACTCGGTATGGTGCCAATGGCGGTAGGTACAGGTGTAGGAGCCGAGATGTGGAACTCGCTCGGTATGACCGTAGCGTGGGGACTTTCGTTCTCGACACTCGTAACACTCTTCCTTATCCCAGTATTGTTTGCGATGTTCGCTATCAATGGCGAGAAGCGCAGAGCAAAGAAGGCGGCTAAGGAGACTGCAATGTTGAATGCGTAAATCTAATTGATAATTGACAATTGACGAATTGACAATTAAAGGTTTTTTGTTATTATAATGTTGTGAAATTATGAAAGCACTATTTATAGCTTGTGACCAAGCACTTTATGACGAGGTACAGCAGAAGATGGCGGAACTCGGAGTTCGTGGTTACACCTCTTGGGAGGAGGTTCAGGGCTGCGGTACCGAGACAGGTGAGCCACATCTCGGCGACTATGTATGGCCAATTTTGAACTCGGCAATACTCTCGATTACTGACGATGAGCATTGTTGGAAGTTGCTCGATGCGTTGCGTGCGCTCGATGCAGCAAACCCGCAACTTGGTGTTCGTGCATTTTGGTGGGAGGTAGGCGGTACTTTGTAACCGCTTACCCGCCCTCAACGCGAAAAAAGAAGAAACGATAGGGAGTGCAATAAGAATCTAAAAGCACTTTTAGTTATGACAAAGCAGAGTCTATTTCCATATTATGCTGAGACCTTACGCAGTGTGCATGGGGTTGAGGTGCTCGATGTTGATGGTGCAGCGATGTTGCATTTCAACAATGTCGAGGAGAGTCAGGCGCAGGAGTTGAAATATCCGTGCCGTATAGATGCTATTATTATGGCTGTATGTGTGCGTGGCGAGGTGTCGTTCTCTGCACACATGAATGATTGCACACTCAAAGCCAACCAATTCTTTATCTCGTCTGCATCGATTTTTCAGTTCCATTCGTTAGCAGATAGCGAATTCTATATGTTGGCATTCAATTCGGAGTTTTTGTCGAATATGAATGTCGATATGCGCTCAATTGTTCATATCGTATCGCAGTTGCGCAATAATGCCTATATCGCTAATCTCAACGATAAGAGCATGAACGGTGTATCGCGATTTTTTGATACTTTGCTTGCAGAACACTCGCTGAAAGATAAATCCGAGTATATGGAGTTGTCATTGCGACACCTCTTCTGCGCAATGATATATCGTATCTGCGATGCAGTGTTGGGCGATGATGCCAATATCCCGACAGTAGGTGTTAAGGAGCGTAGTTCCGAGTATTTCGAGAAACTCATGAATTTGCTGTCGGAACACTATAAGGAGCAGCGCAATGTGGAGTTCTATGCCGAGAAGATGCACATATCTTCTAAACATCTCTCCCGTGTTATCCGCAACTTTACCGGCAAATCTGTGCATCAGTGGATTGACGAGTTTGTCGCTCTCGAAATCAAGAATCTGCTAAAATACTCCAATATGAGTATCCAACAGATATCTTATCATCTCAACTTCCCCAATCCATCATTTATGGGGCAGTATTTCAAACGAATTACCGGGCTTACCCCGGGCGAATACAAAAAATCGTAATTTAAGCAGCGATAGCAGCATTACACTTCGATAAATCGCTCCTCACATACTATTAGTATGCTGCGGGGCGATTTTCTTGTGTACCTTGCTCTCATCTACTTAAATTGCGATTTTCGCTTCCTCGTTTAGCACAAAATTCTCTCGCCTATTTACAACTTCTTGCTGTTGTTAATCTCATCTGCTTAAATTACGATTTCAGCATTTGGGAAGTATGCATATTTTCTTCTTGCTTCTAATTCTCTCTTTTGTAGGAGTAGGTCACCAATCCCACACCTACAAAGATGATTATGGCGAAGAGCAGAGTGTCGAGATGTAATCTATCCAACCCCATAGCTACGGCAAGAGATATTGCCACGATAGGTTGCAGATATGAATAGATGCTTGATATGGTCGGAGCGACCACCTTTAACGAGTAATTTAGCAACAGATTAGGCAGATATGTCGGTACTATAAGCACAAAGAGTGATGCCAAGATAATTTTCGTGTCCATAGATGCGAAATCGGTAGTAACTATGTCGTGCGCACCTATCGGTAGCATAACTATTGCCGAGATGCAATATATCCATCGCAATAGGGTGGTGATGCGATATTTACTAACCAACCTCTTAAACCACACCATATATGCAGCCGACACGCAGGCAGAGATAAAAATCAGAATGTTTCCAATCGTACCCGAATGTTCGTGAGAACCGCTATTGCTCGACAATATAATAGCTATTGCGCCACCCATACCGAGCAATAACCCCCAAACTCTCATCTTTCGTAACTGCTCCAATCCCACTGCCACAGAGAGAATTAACACCATAAGCGGAGTTGTGGTGCTGATTATAGAGCCATCTATGGGTGAGGTTTGCGCCAATCCAAACATCATACACAACTTTCGCGTAATGCCGATTAAGAGCGCAGCCCCGAATATCTTTATTCGGTCAGCAGGCTCTATCGTTTCGCTACGCTCCCACAACAAAGGGAGTAGTGACCATAGCGCAGCAATTACGAGCGATGCCGATACCATCGCCAGGGGCGAAATATATTTTCCGAGAACAAGATTGTAGAAAGGGTAGTCGCACGCCCATACGATATTGCATATCAGTAGCGCGAGGTGCGCCCATATAGTTCTATGAGTCGTTGCCATTGCCGAAAGATTTAGTGCGTATATATCGGCAAATATTGTGCCTTGGAGTGATTGAAGGGGATTTAATTGGGACTTGTTGGGGAGGATTGACGAGGCTTAACTGCCGCTACGCTCTGTTTTGCCTCTTGGCGCTATGAAAGTCAAAGATGCAAAGAGCCCGCACAACGGTACTATTTCAATTAGCATAGGGGCTTTATATGCAAGCATACAGCCCCTATACCAATTAAAAATGCCACCCCCGATGGGTGGCATCTCTTCGCCTCTTTAACTCTCAGAGCTGTTGACGAGGCTTGAACTCGTGACCTCTTCCTTACCAAGGAAGTGCTCTACCACTGAGCTACAACAGCAATTATCCGCTAAAAGCAGGGCAAAAGTAATGCTTTTTTTTATATCTGCCAAATTTGGAGCAAATAAAATGCGAATAAAATGTTGCCTTTGCTCAAAGAAGACTATAATTCTACCAGCCAAGAGCCGGTTTTACAACACCGAACATCAACCACGCCACAAGGAATGTAACAACGATATTGAAGCACTGCGCACCGAGGAAAGCGTAGAGGATATTACGGTTATCTTTCGAAACGATATCCTTCAAGCGAGTATCCATACCGATACAGACAAATGCCAACGAGAAGAAGAATGTCGAGAAGGTCTTTGCCATAGAGGTCTCTGCCAACTTCTTCGCCTCCCAATCGGGGAAGATATGCTGATTTTGCAATAGGCTGAATACCAATGATGCAAGCACAAAGCCTAGCACGAACTTCGGGAATTTCTCCCATACAAGGCTTAATGATGGGCGGTGCAACTTGCCATCGCCACCCTTCGATGCGAGGTAGGTTGCGATGCAGAACGCCACAACACCAATCAATACATTCTGCGTAGCCTTCACAATCATAGCGGTCTTGTTTGCCGCATCGTTAATCATATCGCTGGCGGCCGCCACGCCACTTGTGGTATCGACCGTTCCGCCAATCCAAGCACCCATAATCTCATTCTGTACAGCCACATTATCGGTCAAAAGCGGTACAATCCACTTTGCCAACAACGGCATCAAATAAATCATCGGTACGGCGATAATCAGCACCACCGAGATAATATAAGAGAGGTGTTTCTCTTGAACCTTTGTTACGCCGCCCGTTGCAATACAAGCCGACACACCGCAGATGGTTACGCCACTTGCCATAGTCATTCCGGCACGCTCCTCGACCTTCATTCGGCGCGAGAGCCAGAATCCGAACAGCCATACACAGGTTACCACGATACACGCCTGCACGATACCCGCTGCTCCCGAGGTGAGGAAATCACGAATAAGGATTGTGGCACCGAGGCAGACAACACCAATCTTAATGAAGAACTCGCCCTGAATTGCAGGTTTGAGCCAATCGGGAATATGGAAGCAGTTGCGGATAATCAGACCGAAGATAACCGAGAAGAATACCGCTTCGAAACCATAGTATTTTACGGCAGGAATTTTTGCGATATACTGCGCCAAGAGCGATACTGCAAATACCACTACGAAAGACCAGAACAACCCTTTGAGAGGTCGTGAGAGTAGGCGGTTACCGATGTATAGCACCACGAGGGCAATCAAAAAGAGAACGCCCACGCTAATCCAAGCATCTGCGGTTGCAAGGGTTGAAGGTATAGTAATAACCTTTTTGATGGCAGGGAACTCGCCCGCCAAACCTGCAATTACAAGGAGTGGAATGGCCAAGAATGTCACCACCCAATCCTCAACAAGAAATTGTTTGAAAAAGTTTTTCATATTGTTTGTGTTTTTTGGTTGTTTTCGGAACTCCGAGTGTCATCACGGCGCAACCTTTTTAAGGGCTAGTAACGGCTAATAAGGGCTATTAAGGTGCGCTGAAAGGTTTTTAGTGAGTAGATAGTAGTGAGTAGTTGAAAGAATAACAAAATCAAAAACGATTATCGTTTTTACCATTAATTCTTAATTCTCAATTCTCAATTCTCAGTTTTCCGTTTTCCGTTTTCCGTTTAGAATATGCCTACTACCATTACCGACAAGCCGTGTGTCAGCGGTTGGTCGAAATGCTGATACTGCTTAATTGTGTAGTTGAGTTGCAAGCGCATATACTTCCAAGGCTGATATGCTGCACCTATGGTGTAGTTGAACTCGCGCTGCTTGGTCAATACATCGTCATCAAAGTAGTCGAAACGCACACCCAACGAGCCATAACCCGCCTTTGCGGTGTGGAACTTCCAACCGGCCTGAGCGTATGCACCCTCCGATACAAGCGCACCTGTATTGCCACGAATATACTCCGAACGAGCGAAGGCGTGTTTGCCGTTGTATGCCACACCACCTCCGTAGCGGTGGTATTTTACGAACTTGCCATTCTCAATGCCTGCCAAACCGTTGAAATTACCCTCGCCATATTGGTAGTAACCAGCAAGAGTTAAATCCTTAATCGGATTGACCATCACACGACCTACAAAGTCTTTGCTGGTGTTGTTATCCTTCTTTTGGTTGATGCCGCAACCATTGAAGACCGCGAGATTATAGTTCACTATATTGTAACCCTCCTTTTTGAAGAAACCACCGATAAGTTGCGCTCCCATATCGCGACCGGTAGAGGAGACGCCCGTAACATCGTGGCTACTCATACGCACCAGACGCTGAACGACCAACGAGTAATCGATAAATTCGAGCTTCAAAGGGTTATACTCCGAATTTTCAATCGAAAGCGGAATTTTGAACTGTCCGACCTGCAAGCCGAGTTGGTTGAATGGGCGATAGCGCACCCACGCATCTACAATCTTCGGGCTTTCCGCAAAATCCACCTGCAAGCGGTAGTCTGCCATACCGACCTTCTCGTTATCTACGATTTTGCCTGCAAGCGATAGGCGGGCACGGCGAATACGGAAGTACGAGGCATCGGTTTTGCTATCGGCAAAATCGGCAAAATATGCTGCCTGAATATATCCCGAAATCTTGAAGTGTTGCTTCACCTTATCCCAAGTAACGGCACGCTTTTCGAGTTTTGCGATGCGTTGTTGCAACGAGTCGATTTGAGCCTTTTCGTTTTGCGCCGAAACGGAGAGCGAAGCGAAAACAGCAACCAAAAGTGTGGTAAATATTCTCTTCTTCATATTCAATTAAATATAAAAAATGCACGGCAAAGGTATATAATTTTACCCTTGCCGTGTTAAGTATTTATACCGAAAATGCCCGATATAGCTACATATAAGACGGATTTTGATACTTTTAGAATGCGCCCGTAACCATTAACTTCACTCCATTGCCGAAATGGCGATTATTTGCCAAAGTTTGATTGATTCTGTGTTCGAGTGAGTATGCCAACTGAATACGCAGATACTTAAATGGAGTATAACCTACGCAGACCGAGTAACGCATATCGATAGCGGCATTTTTAGTGTCACGATGTATATAATCAAAGGTGTTGCGACAGAAGTAGTCCACCATTGCACCTGCCCACAGCATGCCTTTATCATTTGCAAGGTGAAAACGCTTACCTCCTTCGATGTAGGCACCCTCCGATGCGAGCGAGCCGGTCAATCCGGCGATGTACTCTCCACGCGCAAATGCCTTCTTGCCATCGTAGTTGAATCCACCGCCCCAACGATGCATAGTTACATACTCGGGACTACCTGCCCAACCATACTCGGCATACTTGGCGTGCCCTTTAAGGTTTGCCTCTCCCCATTGATAGTAGGCTGCGAGAGCAAAATCTTTCGATGGTTTTACGGTCAAGCGAGCAAATATATCTTTCGACTTGTTGTTATCCTTGGTGTTGATTCCGCTACCATTTACCAGACCTATATTATAATTAAGTATGCTGTATCCGTCACGATGGATAAAACCTCCGAAGAGCTGAAATCCTATATCGCGAGCCGTTACATTCAGCCCTGCTACATCGTTGCTTCCCATCTTTGCGAGGTTGCTCACGGCGTACGAGAAGTCTATAAAGTCATACTTCGATGGCGAGATACTTGCTTCGAAGGTAATCGGGTTTTTGAACTGTCCAAGCTGAATACCAAACTCCTTTACAGGCTGATAGCGCATCCACATATCGAGGATAGGGCTAGGATTTGGATTCTTGACACGCGCAAGGTCAAAATATACGCGATAGTCGAGCTTTCCCGCCTTGCCCTTGTATAAATCTCCTGCAATTGTGAAACGCAAACGGCGAATGTAGAACGAAGAAGTGTTTGTGGTGTTGCCATTTGTACCATCGTCTAACCAGTCGTACTCGGCTTGGAAAAAGGCGGAGAGCGATGCGTACTGCTTCAACTTCTCCAATCGAGCAGTGCGCTTCTCGTTCTTTGCCAAACGAGCCTCAATCGACTCTGTCGCAACCTCTTTTACCTCTTGCGCCGATACCGCCACACCGAATACCAAAACAATAGCAAGTAATATAACTCTCTTCATATAATTTATATACCTTTAATTATCAATTGTCAATTATCAATTCGTCAATTATTTCTTGTTTGCTCTCTTCCACTCTTTGAGGTAGTCGATGCAGAACGCCTCCTTTTGAGCCTTATACTTTTCGAGGTTAGAGCCCGAGTGCCAAGTTGTGTATCCGCCCGTCAAACCGGCATCGTACAACCCTCTAATCTCCTTCTCTACATCCTCTGCATCGTAGCGCAATCCATTTCTATCGACATGGCGCATAACGGGGTATGCCTGAATCCATGTACGCACTGCCGCAGGTGTAGGTGTTACCGCCTGACGACCTTGCACTCGCTCACCCCACGCCTTCAAAATCTCGTAAGGGTGGTTCCAAGGCTTCTTGATGCCGTAGTAGCCATTCGAGAAGTGGCCAGGGTAAGACATTACGCAGATAGCAACGCAGATATTTGATATCGCAGGCCAATATTGTCCATAAGCTGTCGTATAGCCCGGGTTTGCAGCCTCGCCAAAGACATCAATCGACACATAGGCACCTACGGCATGAATCTCATCGCAAGCGTATTGCACAAATCGCTGGATAGCCTGCACCTTCGACTCGTTGTAGAGGTTGTGGTAGTCGATAATCTTCTCAATCTTTGTCATTCGGTCAGGGAAACGCACATAGTCGAAGTTTATCTCGTTGAAGCCGAACTTGCGCACCGCCTCCTTTGCCAACTCGACATTGAACTGCCAAACTTTGCGGTTATATGGGCTTGGCCAATATGCCTTGTTGTGCTTGAATGGCTTGCCCGTTGCCTTCTCGGTGATGGCAACCTCGGGGTGGTCCTTTACAAGGTGCGAGTCCTTGAAACAGGTGATACGACCTACAACATAGAAGCCCTCCTCGTGCAGACGCTTTACGGCATTCTTGTACATCGCCTCCTTATTTTTGCCTGCGTAGCGGTGGTTTGTTGGCGAGTACTTTGCCATAGCCTCTGCCTTGTAGCCCGGACACTCATTGTCCTTTATATCTATAACAAAGGTGTTGATTTTGGTCTGCTTTGCAAAGTCGATGTACTTCTCGATATTGCCGATTACCGATGGAGAGATATTGAGGTAGAGCGAGTAGCAAGCCTCCGGCATCTTGTTGTTCGGAAATGTAACACGCTCGGTAGGGTAGAAGTCGCAACCGAAAGCCTCTCCACCACCAAAAGTGTTCTTTATCGCTTTGTGTACCTTGTCATACTGCTCCGCCTTGTATCGTTTTTCAGCCTCCTCTTTCGAGAATACGAGATACTTGCCATAGATGTATCCCTCCAATTTGTTCTGCTTGACTTTGTAGCGATTTACAACACCATCGGCACGCAACGAGTCGAAGTCGAGAACTGCCAACTTTTCTCCCTTCTGCGCCTGACCACCGATAAGCGATGTTTCGCGGTCGGTGATGATAGATGCGGGGGTGCGTACCCAAACAACCTTCTCCTGCACAACCTCTTTCGGGGTTGCAACGAGCGACTGCTCCTTAGCATAGAAATATTGCTTGCGTGTAATCTCGATAGGGTAGAATCTCTGCTTTTCAACCTTTACGCCTTTGCCATAGTTTGCTTTGACCTTGCGACCACGCACCAAAGTTTGCGCCTCGCTGACAACTCCGTTTTCGTCAATGGAGTAGAGCGTTACTTCGGTAGTGGCAGATGCAAGGTATCGCTCCTCGATAATATCCTTATTGCCACAAGAGCAGAGCAGCATGACTGCCGCAAAAACGATAGTAGAGAGTATCTTCTTCATAAATTAATTGGGTTTCTTTGTAAATTCGTGCAAAGATAGTTAAATTTTTCTTATCTTTGCCCGACCGAAGGGGTAATTCTTTTACCTAATAGTATCAGCCCTTGTAGTTCAACGGATAGAACGAAGGTTTCCTAAACCTTAGATAGCAGTTCGATTCTGCTCGGGGGTACAAAGAAGAGCCTGTCTAACAAGTGAAAAAGTTGGGCAGGCTTCTCACTTTCTAAGGGCACACAAAAAAAGGAAAGATTCTCATCTTTCCCTTTCTGTACCCCCTCAGGGGCTCGAACCCTGGACCCCAACATTAAGAGTGTCGTGCTCTACCAACTGAGCTAAAGAGGCATTTCCGCGCTCGGTTCTATCCGATTGCGAGTGCAAAGATAAAGCAAAAATTCTTTTTCGCAAAACTTTTTTCAAAAAAAATCTACTTTTTTATCTTTTTTTACCCTTTATGCACTGCAAATACGGCATAAATATTGCCCTACACCTCTCCGAAATCTAAAAACATATCTCAAAATGAAAAGTATCAAAGGAACTCGCACCGAGCAAAATCTTCTCAAAGCCTTTGCTGGTGAGTCGCAAGCACGAAATCGTTACACATTCTTCGCAAAGCGTGCCCACAAAGAGGGTTACGAGCAGATTGCTGCCGTATTTGACGAGACGGCAGCGCAAGAACAGGAACATGCCGAGGTATTCTTCAAATTTCTCGAAGGGGGTAAAGCCGAAATCTCCGAAGCAACATATCCTGCCGGTCGTATCGGTACAACCGAGGAGAATCTGCTTGCAGCTGCCGAGGGAGAGCGCGAGGAGTGGGATATTCTCTATCCGACCTTTGCCACAATAGCCGAAGAGGAGGGGTTCCCCGAGGTGGCAAACGCCTTTCGCCTTGTTTCGAGTGTGGAGGTCGAGCACGAAAATCGCTATTTGAAATTGTTGTCGCGCATCACCGATGGTGACTTCTTCCATCGTGATGGTGAGATATGGTGGCAGTGTCGCAACTGCGGATTTGTCTGCAAGGCCAAGAATGCGCCTCGCATCTGCCCGACCTGTCAGCACCCGCAGGCATACTTTGAACCGAAAAAGGAGAATTATTGATATTTTGAAGTGATCCCAAATTTGGGGTCACTTCAAACTTGTTAGGCAAACCCATCTCTATCTGTTTCTCAAACCTCCCACCCTTATCAAGAAGCAAGCAAAATATGGATAATATAGAGCATTGGAAGATTTTAACTATTCACTACTCTCTAATTGTAAATTATCCGTTTCTCTCGTCTGAAATTTTATAAATTCTTAATTTTTAATTTTTAATTCTTATTTTTTAGTTGTATCTTTGCCCCCGCAAATGTGGAGGGATTTGGACTGATTGCAACCACAATAAAAAATTGCTAAACCGGCAACTCTTTTTTGAGGCACTTCTGCCAAATCCCAACATCGTTAAATTAAGAATTGAGAATTAAGAATTTCTTGTTCCCACTTTTAACTTTGAAATTTTAACTTTTAACTATAATAGGATATGGGATTTTTATTTACATCAGAGTCGGTTTCGGAAGGACATCCTGACAAGGTTTCCGACCAGATTTCAGACGCTATTCTCGATGAGTTTTTGCGCCGAGATGCTCAGGCGAAAGTCGCTTGCGAAACCCTCTGTACCACAGGTTTGGTCGTTGTTTCGGGCGAGGTTTGCTCGGACGCTTATGTCGATATTCAGGGTACAGCCCGCCGTGTAATAGACCGCATTGGCTACAATCGTAGCGAGTTGCAGTTCGATGCCAAGTCGTGCGGTATCTTGTCGGCTATTCACGAGCAATCTTCGGATATCAATCAGGGCGTTGTGCGTGCTACCGAGGAGGAGCAGGGCGCCGGCGACCAAGGTATTATGTTCGGCTATGCTGTGAACGAGTCGCGCGAGTTGATGCCGGCAACCTTGATTCTCTCGCATGTTATTTTGAAGGAGTTGGCAGTAATTCGCCGTGAGGGAGAGGTTATGACCTACCTCCGCCCCGATGCCAAGAGTCAGGTAACTATTGAGTATGACGATAACCGCAAGGCGAAGCGCGTACATACTATCGTCGTTTCGACACAACACGATGAAAATGTTGAGGTAGAGCAAATTAAGGAGGATGTACGCACAATCCTTATCCCTCGTGTAAAGGCGCGTTTGGAGCGTGCAGGCGATGAGTTGGCAAACCTTCTCGGCGATGAATATATCCTCCATGTAAACCCTACGGGTAAGTTCGTTATTGGTGGACCTCACGGAGATACAGGCTTGACAGGTCGTAAGATTATCGTTGATACCTACGGCGGTCGCGGAGCGCATGGTGGTGGAGCATTTTCGGGTAAGGACTCCTCGAAGGTGGACCGTTCGGCTGCTTATGCAGCACGCCATATCGCCAAGAATATGGTTGCCGCAGGCGTTGCAGACGAGGTGTTGGTGCAGTTGAGTTATGCTATCGGTATAGCCGAGCCATTGTCGATATATGTCGATACCTATGGCACAAACCACCTCTCAATCAGCGAGGGTGAGATAGCCGAGCGTATCGGTAAGTTGTTCGACTTGCGCCCACACGCTATTGTTAAGCGTTTTGGCTTGAAGAATCCTATCTTCGAGCCTACGGCATCGTACGGACACTTCGGTAATCGCCCATATACCAAGATGGTTACATTCGTAGAGAATGGTGTAGAGGTTGAGCGCGAGGTGGAGTTCTTTGGTTGGGAGCGACTCGATGCAGTTGAGACCATTAAGGCTGAATTTGGGCTGTAAAAAACACTAATAATATCCAAAAGGCGAGGAGTAGTAACGAACTTCTCGCCTTTTGTCTGTTTTGTAATTTGTGGTGTATGATTTGGCGCAAATATAATTTCTGAAATAAGTTGGAGATTAGGGAAAAATTACTATCTTTGCAAGGAATTTGCGCGTGAGCGCGTGCATAAAGGGGAAATAACAAACATAAATATACAAAATCAATCTAAAAAACACTATGGAGAATAAACTGAAAGAGTTGACCGAGCGCCTCTATGGCGAGGGTTTGGAGAAGGGACGCTTGGAGGCGGACCGCTTGGTTGCCGAGGCAAAGGAGAAGGCTGCTGCAATTTTGGCAGAGGCCAATGCCGAGGCGGAGAAAATCGTGAAGAAGGCAGAGGTTAAGGCTGCCGATACCGAGAAGAACTCGATGACCGAGATTCAGTTGGCAGGTCGTCAGGCTGTTGCCAAGATTAAGAGTGAATTAGCAAGTGTTATCATCGCAAAGTCGTCAAGTGAGGCAGTTAAGGCTGCTTGCGTAGATGCAGAGTTCGTTAAGAAGATGCTTTTGGAGGTTGCCAAGAATTGGAGTGGCAATGCCGAGCAGGTGTCGCTCAAAGCGTTGCTTCCTGCTGCTCTCGAAGCGGAGTTTGCAAAGGTATTCGAGGCTTCGGCTAAGGAGTTGCTTGCAGCAGGCGTTGAGGTAGGCTACTCGAAGGAGGTTAAGTCGGGCTTCAAGGTAGGCGCAAAGGACGGAGGTTACTACATCGCATTCACCGATGAGTCATTCGAGGCTCTGCTCGATGAGTATTTGCGCGAGAAGGTTTCACAATTACTCTTTGCTTAAACCGAATTATGTTTGCAAATTCCTATTACGCATTAGTAGCGGGTTTTCGTGAGTACACGCTCGATGCCGAGACCAAGGGCTTCGATATTGAGGCTATCTTGGCGGAGGTTTTCGAGGTGCTTTCATCGTCAGACAAGAAGACGGTGGAGTTGCTCTACGCCTACTACGACTGCGAGAATCTTATAAGTCGTCACAACGGCTCTACAACCCACAATGCACTTGGTCGCTTGTCGAGCGAGGAGGTTGAGGAGGAGTTGCAACGCCCATCGCGCCTTATCGCGCCACTTGCGAAGGTGGTGCGTGCGTACGCTTCGCCTGAGAGTGAGGATGCGGAGGATATGGACCTTGCACAGCCGTTTGCAAAGGCTCTGATGACTGCCTACTACAAGGCTTGTGCAGCATCGGGCTCACGACTTTTGCGAGAGTGGTCGAACATCGACCGTACAATCCGCAACATTGTGGCTGCGACATTGGCTCGTCAGCAGGGTGTAGCTATTGATACGGTTGTTGTTGGCGAGGATTCGGTAACGGAGTCGTTGATGCGCAGTTCGGCTGCTGACTTTGGTTTGCGTGCAGAGTTGCCATTTGTGGAGCAACTTGTAGCGGCTGTTGCCGATGAACATAATATGATTGAGAAGGAGCGCAAAATCGACAATATCCGTTGGGCGGAGTTGTCGGAGTTATCGACCTTCGACTACTTTGACTTGAACGCCGTCATCGCATACTTGGTGAAGGCAAATATGGTAGCCCGTTGGGCACTGCTCGATAGAAAGGTTGGTCGCGAGATGTTCGACCGCCTTGTGGCAGAACTCGATGGTAAGGAAATGATAAATAAATTATAACGATACATAATGAAAACTACGGGAAAAGTAAACGGTATCATCTCGAACATCGTTATCGTGAAGGCTGACGGTGCAGTCGGTCAGAACGAAATCTGCCATGTTTACGCAGGTGAGACCAAGATGATGGCTGAGGTCATCAAGGTTATAGGCGATGATGCCTATGTGCAGGTTTTCGACAGCACTCGTGGCTTGAAAATCGGCGATAAAGTAGAGTTTGAGGGACACATGCTCGAAGCGACTTTGGCTCCGGGAATGTTGTCGCGCAACTATGACGGTTTGCAGAACGACTTGGAGAAGATGGACGGTTTGTTCATCGCTCGTGGCTCAATTACCGAGCCGGTGGACTTCGAGAAGAAGTGGGAGTTCACGCCGTTGGCAAAGGCTGGCGACAAGGTTTCGGCAGGTGCTTGGCTTGGTGAAGTGAAGGAGCAGTGGGTGGCACACAAGATTATGGTGCCGTTCGTAATGACCGGCAACTACACCGTAAAGAGCGTTGTTGAGGCTGGCGAGTACAAAGTCACCGACACTATCGCAGTTGTTACCGACTCGGACAACAACGAGTACAATATCACAATGGTACAGAAGTGGCCCGTTAAGCAGGCTATCCGTTGCTACACCGAGAAGCCACGCCCTTCGCGCGTGATGGAGACGGGTGTTCGCGCAATCGACACCTTCAACCCGCTCGCAGAGGGTGGTACAGGCTTTATCCC